>JADGAL010000138.1 GCA_015232025.1 Alphaproteobacteria bacterium | reverse complement strand
CCCGTCTGCCGCTCACCGTCGAAGCCCGGAAGCGGCCGGAATGACGGCGCTCGACGACATCGCGGCGGGCATCCGCGACGGCTGGCTGGTTCCCTGGCTGGGGCCGGACGTCCTGACCCTCGACGGCCCGCCGCCGATTCCCACCTCGACCCGCGCCCTGGCCGAACGGCTGGTGGCGCTCGCCCCGGTGCCGGGCCGCATCCGTGGCAATGTGTGGTCCTCGGCGCAGTATATCGAAAGCCATCAGCACCGCATGACGCTGGTCCGCCTGATCGGCTCGATCTTCGCCCCCCGGCCCGAGCCCAACGCCCTGCATCGCTGGCTGGCCGCCATCGCGCCGCCGCTGGTGATCGAGGGCTGGTACGATTCGACGATGGCCCGCGCCATGGCCGGCCGCGACGACTGGGGCCTGGTCCAGGCGGTGACCCGCAATGGCGAGTGGAAGGACGTGTGGTACCGCACCCTGACGCCGACCGGCGAGCAGGTCGCCGATGAAACGGCCGAGGGCTGGGGCAGCGTGATCTACAAGCCGCATGGCGGAGTCGAGCCGGCCGGCAGCTTCCTGTTGTCGGATTCCGACTATGTCGAGGTGCTGACCGAGATCGACATCCAGACGCCGATCCCGCCCGTGGTGCGGGCCTTGCGCGCCACCCGCGGCTTCGTCTTCCTGGGCTGCCGCTTCCGCGACCAGATGGAGCGGATGTTCGCCACCCAGATCATGAAGCGTTCGGCCGGCCCGCATTTCGCGGTGATCGAGGGCGACCTGACCCGCAACGAGGCCCGCTTCCTCGCCCGCCAGGACATCCGGCGGATCGACCTTCCCCTCGACCTGACGGTGGAGCGCCTGACGGGCGCCGCTTGCGCGAACGCGCCCTGCGCCGCTTGACAGCCGACCGGCCTTCTGTGATGGGTGTCGGATGTTTGCGAACGCGCTTGAAAAAGAGATCGTCGAGACCGTGGCCGCCGCCACCGTCGAGGCCCTGGGGCCGGGTGCCGAGCCCGACGCCATTCCCGCCCTGCTGACCGAATTGGTGGCGGTCGCCGAGGGCATCCTGGAGCATCAGGCGCCGCCCGAACGGCCGCTCGACTGCCGTTCGGGCTGCAATCACTGCTGCCGCGCCCCCGTCGAGGTGACGGCGCCCGAGGTGCTGGCGCTGGCGGCGGCGCTGTTGAAGCGGCCGAAGGGTCTCGCCGATCTCGTCGAGGCCGAGCCGCGCTGCCCGCTGCTCGACCGCGACGGCTTGTGCGCGGTTTACGACAGCCGCCCCTTCTTCTGCCGCGCCTCCAACTCGATGGACGTCGCGGCCTGCCAACGAGGCGCCGACGTGCCGATCTGGCCCGCCTGGTGGTCGGTGCATCGCCATGTCCAGGGGGGGCTGCTGTTCGGCATCGCCGAACTGGGGCGCGAGGCGGACCGCCTCGACCTGCGCCCGGCCATCGCCATCGCCCTGTCCGAGCCGCGCGCCGCCGAACGCTGGCTGGCCGGCGAACGCCTTTTCGAGTCGGCGCTGCTGCCTTCGGGCACCCGCTGGCTGAACATTTTGCAGGGCCGCTGAGATGGACTTCGTTTCCGTTCCCGAGTTGTGGGCGCTCGCCACGGTGATCGTCACCGACGTCGCGCTGGCCGGCGACAACGCCATCGTGGTCGGCATGGCGGCGGCCGGCTTGGCCGCCGAGCAGCGCCGCAAGGCGATCATGATCGGCATCGTCGCGGCGACCGTGCTGCGCGTCGTCTTCGCCCTGGCGACCAGCCAGCTTTTGCAGATCATCGGCCTGCTGCTGGCCGGCGGCATCCTGCTGCTGTGGGTGTCTTGGAAGCTGTGGCGCGAACTGCGCGAGGCCCGCGAGGAGGACGAGGGCGAAGCCGTCCTGGAAGGCGCCGACACGCCCGTGCGCCCCGCCAAGTCGTTCCGCGACGCGGTGACCCAGATCGTGATCGCCGACGTCTCGATGTCGCTCGACAACGTGCTGGCGGTGGCCGGCGCGGCGCGCGAGCACACCTGGGTGCTGGTGGTCGGCCTGGCCCTGTCGGTCGCCCTGATGGGACTGGCGGCGACCTTCGTCGCGCGTCTGCTGACCAAACATCGCTGGATCGGCTATCTCGGCCTGGCGGTGATCCTTTACATCGCGATCAAGATGATCTGGGACGGCGCCCACCAGGTCGCCAACGCCATGCCGATGTGAGAGCGGCGGGTCAGGCGACCTTGCGCGGCCGCCCGCCCTTCTTGCCGTTCTCCCGAGCGCTGCGCCTTTTGGCGTCGGATGTCGCGCCGCCACCCAGGCGGCCGAGAGACGACGCCATCAAATGCGGCGAGATGAACGACGACACCAAGCCATGCACGCCGACATGGATGTCGCGCGCCTCGATCTCGATGCCCATGCCAGCGGGCGACAACTCGATCTTCGCCATGTCGACAGGGTCGACATCGGCGAATTCCGCGACATCGGCCCGCCGGAACGCCAGCCACCAGCCACCCTCCATGGCGAGTTCGACGATGTCGCGCTCGACGTCGAAGCGGACAGCCGAGGCGCGGAATTCGTTCGCCATGCGGCGTTGGCCCGCCTGAACCGCGCGGTCCAGATCGGAGTCCGTCACCGGGTCGTGCTTCATTCGACTTCTCCCGTTCCCGCCTTCATCATGTGCGAGGAGCCATCCTCGAAACGCAGCGTGACGATGTCCCTTCCGGCGTCGTAGCTGGCCGACCGCACCCGCTTGGCTTCCTTTGTCCTTCTGGCCAGCAGCGCCACCTTCCCTTGCGCCGGAACGTCGAACCACCTGTTGACCAAGTCGAGGTCTCCGACTACCGCCGACCACGCGCTCCGGCAGATCGCCAAGTCCGCCCGCACCTCCGCCATCACGGCGTTGATCGTCGCGACACTGGGCCGGCCTCGCATCGGATAAACCTCCATCAACGAGACGCTGTCGTCGACATAGGAGAACCGAATCTTCGCTTCCCAACCCTCGCCCTTGTGCCCGACATGGACGTGGGGCGGGCAGTGTTCGTCGCGGCTCCTCAGAACCGCTTTGGCGGCGCCGCCCAGCACGTCGAACAACTTCATTCCAAGATAATCCCATGGGCTTGGGTTTTCAATGCGGCTGATCAAGGAGATCAACGGAGGTTGCATTATGCACGGTCATCCTGGCGGTGCATAATGCCGGACTGGTTGAACGGAGACGAAGGCGCGTTGGGCGGCCCGTCGCCCTTGTCTTCGGAATGGAGGAGTGCATGGGGGGAGAGGACACCCTTTACGGCGTGACCTATCAGGTTCTCTGCACCCTCTGCGCCGCGTTGGAGGACACCCTTAAGGAATCCATTGCCCAGGTGATAATCGAACCTAAGGCAGGCGATGCCGAGCGGGCGGAAGTCACCGTTGGCGGACGACGGATTGTCGAGCAGTACAAATCGCGCCGATCGGAGCGCCCTTGGTCGGAAAGCGAAATCGTCGCTGAGGTCCTTCCCGACCTTCTGCGCGCCGTGCCTGGGCAAGGCAAGGCGGCGGATGTGGTGCGCTTCGTCACGCAGGGACGTCGGGGACGTTTGAAGGGTTTCGAACTCCTGCGCCAGCGCTCCCGAGACTGCCCGGACAGCGAAATGCCGGCAGATGAACTGACCGCCGCCGACCGTAAGCGATTTCTCCACATTGTCGGCAAGTTGGGGCAAGGTGGCGATGTCTCAGGGCAGCGCCGCGTGTGGACCCTGCTCTCGCGCCTCGAGATGACTTTCGAACGTTCGCCCGAATCTCTGCACGACAAAGCCCGCATAGCATTGCGCCCTTATCTTGACGATCTTGCCAAACTCGACCAAGTGGTCAACAGCATATGTTGGAAAATCCAGGGCTTGGGCGGAAAAGGTAACCAGCCCGTCGACATGCGGGCGCTGCTGCTCCAGCACGATTTATCGCCGATCACATTCCGCGATCGGGAGGCTGTCGGCAAGCGCCTCGGCGCGGTTCTCGACGAGACGTTGCGCAACCGCGGCTATCAAGCCGACCACGACATTGGTCGTGCGCTGGTTTGGTCTAGCGAGTCCGCACCGATTCGCCTGATCGTCGGTGAAAGCGGGTACGGCAAGACTTGGGCTTCCTCCGTGATGGCGGTGAATGTTCGGCGCCAGGGCCAGTGGGTGATCTGGTTGCCCGCCAGTGGTTCGGCTGCGGACACCTTGAGGGCCGTAACCACTGTTCTCTGGTCGCACGGGCTGAATCGGCCACACCCGCCAGACTTCCGCTACGCGCTCGAAGATTATCGAAAATTCACCGGCGATCGTGGCGCATGGCTAACCGTGATCGTCGACGGGGTCGAGTTGGCCGAGTCTCGCGGCTTGCTGGCGGAATGGCCCACCAGTTTGGGCGTGAATCTCGTGATGACCGGCTCTCCGGCATTGCTGGCGGTCTTGTCACCGCACACCAGCACGGGAGTGGGCGTGACGGAAATCAGCAGGTTCAGTTTAACGGAACTGAGCAAGTACCTTGGCCGTCGTGGACTACCCTGGGCAGATATTCCCGCCGATGTGCGCGATATTCTACGCACGCCGATCTTGGCTAAACTCTATTGCGACCTGGGGCCGTCGGCATGGCGGCCGGAGAGTGAGTACGATCTTCTTCGCCGATTTTGGAGTCGAATTGTACCGGAGGTGCACCAAGGGGCGACTATGATTTTGGCCTCTCGCATTCTGCAAGGCAAAACGCGCTATCCCGTATCGCTGGCCGAGACGTCTAAGATGCCGAGCGAATGGCTATCCGCCATGCAACAGAACGGCTGGCTTCGGGTCTCGGGCGCGACGCTGACGTTCTGCCATGATCGCCTGTTGAATTGGGCTGCCGCCGAAGCCGCCGTCGACCTGTACTATCGGGGCTTACTCGATGATGACAAGACACGGGAACTGATCGCGGCGGAACTTCGACCAGAGTTTGGACGACGGAATCGCTGTTTGCCCTACTTGCCGCTGGATGTCCTTTGGATCGCCACGCGGCGTGGCGAGAATGTGATGGCTGTCACTATCATGAAAACAATAGCCATTCACAATTCTGAATATTTTAGACGACGCGGTCTCCTCCCCAGTATCGGGAGGCCGTTACTTGTCCCATTGGAGTCTTGGCTTCTGGCGGCCGATGGTGCTCCGGATTGGCGCGCCATCGTCGACGCTGTGGGCGCCGCTGCCGCGATTGGTCGGTTGGAGCCCGAGGCGGTATCACATCTGGTCACCCGCTTGCTCGCGAGCGAAAATTCCCAGTTGCAAGATGCCGGCCTCATCTTGGCCGAGAGGTGTCCTGCGCCGGGCTTTCTCGACCGAGTCTGGGACCTGCATCAGGTTCGGGCCTCGAAACATCACGAAAAGGGTGGGGGGATCAGCTTCGATTACAGTACGAGTGCCCTGGCGGCGTGTGCTGCGACAAATCCGGAATGGTTGGAAATACGGCTTGGATGGTCGGAAGGGGACTCTTTGGTTCAGCTTGTTCATTGTTTGGCCAATATCGGCACCGCCGAGGCCGGGCGTCTTTGGTCCATGCACAGCCAGTCGTTGATAGAGCGCGTTGACCAACGCCATCGCCGCTGTCTCGTTCGCTGCATCGACATCTTCCGCGACGAATCCCGTCTTCGCACTTTGGAGACTTGGCTGTCGGTCGAGGATGATCACACAGCGGATATGGCATTCATCGCCCTGGCTGACATGGCCCCATTGCGGCTGATCGACCGGTTTGCCGATTTGGGGGACACTATACCTTATCTGTGGCGCCACCGATGGCTGCGGCAGTTCACTTTCGCCTTGGGGGAACGTGGGCGAGCGCTGATCGCGACGACCATGCGGGCCGCAGTGGGACGGTCGCATGGCTGGTCCACCGTGTTTCACGGGTTGGAAAACGACATGGACCGGGATTCTCTCGACGCTCTGCTGGCCGATACCCAAGCACTTCTCGCCCGCAACGACATTGACGACGAGAGGCGGCGCTGCCGAGCAATCACTCGGCACCTGGATATGTTGGCGCGGGTCGGTCATCCTGACCTTCTCGACGCTTTCACGACGCTTCGGGGCGGTGCCTTCGAGACTGGCCTGCTGGCACTGGGCGAGCGAGCGATCACGGAAGGATGGCCCGATCGACATCAGTTTTTCCGGCATGTCTTTCCGGTGCTGCTGCGTATTGGCGGTAACGGATTCAGCCGGCTGCTTTGCCTCGCTCTACGCGACAAGACCGAGTGCGGTTCCGCATTGGAATGGGCGGGTTGGTGTGGGGATCCCAGCGTTGCCGACGAACTCTCCGCCATTGCCGCCGCCACTGGCGATGACTCGGAAGCAGGTCGGTGCATTCGTTGGTACGCCAGCCGGGCCTTGGAGGCTTTGGATACGGCGGGCGAAGACGAACGGCTGCTGGCGGGCGTTCTATGTAATGACCAAGTCGTAACGCACGACCTAATGTACGCGCGCAGAGGGACGCCTCCGATGTGCGACCGCGCATTGGCTCCCGTCGTATCGGCGCTGGCAAAGGAGGGGGCGAATCATGCTCGGGCTCTTCTGGCGGCGGCGCTCAGCGGTCGCGCCGACCTCATCCCGCAGGTGCGCATGATTCTCGCGAATGCCGATCCAAGCAGCGAAGAAGCGCTGTTCGCGGTGATTGCGCTCGATGCGCTGGGTGATCGCTCGGATGAATTCCTGTCGCTCCTTCGTCGAATGTTGTGGTGCGGCGGGCGGCGCCCCGATTGTGTGTCGGCACTGCTGCGGCTCGACACGGAGGCGGCGCGCGAAGTTCTCAAGGGCTACCTGTCGACCCGCGGGAACTCTTTCGATCATGTCGACATAGCGATCGCCGAGGGGCTCCTGCCCGACCCGGCGGCGGTGGCCTTGATCCAAGAGAGAGTGGTGGGGGATCGCCGACGCCGCCGGGCGGTCGATTACGACACCCTCGTGGCCGCCGGGGTAACTACGGACCAGATGCTTGAGGACGCCGGGGCCAGAAGACTGGCGGCCATCGAAGCCCTCCAGTGTATCGACCCCATAGCGGCCATCGACGCGGCCGAAGCGTTGATCGTGGCGGATGGCGCCGCGGTGGACATGCACGAAGCGGCACTTCTCCTCGACTTGGATTCTCAACGCGCCGGACAGGCCTTCCGGCAACTATTCGCTCGCCCACATGCTCTGCGAGCACACGAGGCGATCACGTTGGCGCTGCGTTTGGCGCCAAATCTGGCGACCGACCTTGTCCAAGAGATGCTGAATGCTCCGGAAGCCGACCTGCGCCGCAAAGCCGTGCTCGCTTGCGGTGGACAGGAGCCCGGCTTCTTCGAGGACCGGCTCCAGGCCGTCATCATCGGTGACCCCGACCGCGGCGTTCGGCAAGCCGCGCATGACGCCCTGGCGCGGCAGCGCCAAGACCACGCCGTGGGCAGACTGCTGGAGCGTCTTCGCGAGGTCGATGGTCTGGACGCATTGCGCCTCGGTCACGCCCTGCTCGGAATCGGCGACGTCCGTGCGATGGTCTGGTTGCGTCACCCCCGCTGCGTCGATCCGGCGCTTCGCGGTAAGAGCCCCTGGCTGCGCAAGCGCTTGATCAACTGGTTGCAGGATGCCCGCAGGAAGGCGGATGAAGTGCTTGAGCGGGAAGAGCGCGAGGCCATCAACCGCTTGCCGTAACGACACACACCCTCAATCCGCCACGCACACCCGGTCGCGGCCGGCGTGTTTGGCCTTGTAGACGGCGGTGTCGGCGCGTTCCATCAGGTCGTCGAAGGGGACCGGCTCGTGCGAGCAGGCGACGCCTAAGCTGATGGTGACGCGCAGGGTCGGGGCGTCGGGGCCGGCTTCGGGGCGGCTTTCGGATTCGGCGACCAGTTCGCGCAGCTTCTCGGCGAGGATGGTGGCGCCTCCGATGTCGGTTTCGGGCAGCAGGATGATGAACTCCTCGCCGCCGAAGCGGGCCACCACGTCGACCGAGCGCACGCCGTGCGACAGCACGTCGGCGACCTTGCGCAGGCAGGTGTCGCCGGCCAGATGGCCGAAGCGGTCGTTGACCAGCTTGAAGTGGTCGATGTCGACCACGATCAGCGAGAGCGGCTTGCCGCTGCGCTTCTGGCGCTCGCATTCCAGGTCGAAGCGCTGCATGAACTTGATGCGGTTGGCCAGGCTGGTCAGCGGGTCGTGCAGGGCGATGCGTTCAAGCTCCTGGCGCGCCTGGGTCAGTTCGTTGACGTCGACATCGACGCCGCGATAGCCGACGAAGTGGCCATTGGCGTCGTGGATGGGATGGCCGCTGCTTGATATCCAGACGTCGTGGCCGTCCTTGTGGCGGCAGCGCGACAGGCTGTTCTTGAACGGCTTGTTGGCGCCGATCGCGGTGCCGGGGCCGTTCTCGGGATCGGGGGCGAGGAATTCGGTGTAGCAGCGGCCGATCATCTCGTCGGGCTCGTAGCCCAGGATCTTCTCGACCCCCTGGACGAACGTGAAGCAACCCCGCGCGTCCAACTCCCA
>JADGAL010000137.1 GCA_015232025.1 Alphaproteobacteria bacterium | reverse complement strand
TGGCCGAAGGCTATCCGGTCGGGGCGGCCGACACGGCGGCGCAGGCCCGCGCCTTGCTGGCCGCCGAGACCTTCTCGTTGGTGCTGCTCGACCTGAACCTGCCCGACGACGACGGCTTGACCCTGGCGCGCGAACTCAGCCGCCATCACCGCACCGGGATCATCATGGTGTCGGGCCGCGCCGACGACATGGATCGCATCATCGGGCTGGAGGTCGGCGCCGACGATTACGTCACCAAGCCCTTCGTGCCGCGCGAGCTGATGGCCCGCGTCCGCACCGTGCTGCGGCGCCTTAGCCCGCCGACCGAACTGACCGGCGTGCTGAAGTTCGAAGGCTGGACGCTTGACATGCCGGGACGCTCGCTGCATCGGCCGGATGGTCGACAGGTCCACCTGACCCGCGCCGAATTCGATCTGCTGGCCCGGCTGGCCAGCCAGCCCGGCCGGGTGCACACGCGGCACCAATTGCTGACGGCGGTGAGCAGCCGCGATTGGGCCCCGGTCGATCGCACGATCGACGTCCTGGTCAGCCGGTTGCGTCGAAAGATAGAGGTTGATCCGAAGTCGCCACGTTTGATACTCACGCTTTCCGGGCACGGCTACAAATTCACGCCATCAGACGCGTAATACGCGCAAGATCAGGCGCGATCAACCGTCGATCTTTGCCATAATTTCCCTTGCGTGCCGCCAGACGCACTGAGCGGGTTAGTTCGTTTGCTCGCTGTGAAGCATCGCTCCTCTCGTGGCAGGCTTGCCTCTCCAAGACATAACCAAACATGGTCTAGGGAGATGGGTATCATGCAAAGCCAGAACGTCGTCAGCCCAAGGATGCTGGCCAACCTCGCCGACGCGATGCGCGCGATCGCCGAAGACCATCCCGAGGCGGCTCCGGTTCTCAGGAATATGGCGGCGGTTTACGAGATGCGCTCGCAGCGGGCGCGCTCCGAGACGGGGCGCGGCCCGGCCAATTAGCGCACTGACGCTTTTCCGTCATGGCCGGGCTTGACCCGGCCATTCATTTCTCCGCAAAAGAGAAAGCGGAAACAAAGGCTTGGGCGGCTGTCATGTGGATGCCCGGATCAAGTCCGGGCATGACGGCGTGGGAGGTTGCCCAAGGGGCGTGCGCGACCGCTTCAGCGTCTGACTTCCTCGCCCAGACGATCAAGAAGTTCCAGCACCTCCTGCGACGCCTTCTCGACCGCGTGGAGTTCGGTGACCGCCGAATCGAGGTCGCCCCGTCCAAGATGCTCGAGCATCTTCTTGCCGGCGGCGTGAACGCGCTTGTGCGGCTCTTCCAACTGACGGAAGGCGGCCGCCTTGCGCACCACGTCGTCCTGCACCTGATAGTACCATTTGCCCAGGCGGCAGGTTTGATGGGTGGACAGCTTGTCGGGTTCTATCGACAGGTGCCCGATCATCGCCTCGTACAGGCGCTTCTTGAAGCTGACATGGTCGGACTTGGCGATCTCGATCACCTTGAAGGCGATGTCCTGCTCGCAAATCTTCTCCAGGCGCTTTTGGATCATGCCATCGGCTTGCGACATGGTCGCGGCCACGGCGCCGATGCCGTCGACGCTGCGATTGGTCATGTCGGCGATCAGATGGATGCCCTGCGCCACCTCGTCCGACGCCATGCTTTGCTGCGACAGGATCGACGAGATCTCGGACATCTTGCTGGTGATGCCATTGATCTCGGCGGTGATGCTGTGCATGCCCTCGCCGGTCGCCGCGATCACTTCGCGGCCTTCCTGCACCGCCTGGGCGCTTTGTTCCATCGACAGCACGATGGCGCTCATTTCGGTGCGCAGGGTATCGATGCGGGCGCGGATGTCGACGGTC
The DNA here is from genome assembly GCA_015232025.1 of Alphaproteobacteria bacterium. Taxonomy (GTDB): domain Bacteria; phylum Pseudomonadota; class Alphaproteobacteria; order Rhodospirillales; family Magnetospirillaceae; genus JADFZP01. The sequence continues at coordinate 6,637 of JADGAL010000137.1, read as the reverse complement.
GCCTTGGCGGTCTGGTTGGCCAGGGCCTTGACCTCGCCGGCCACCACGGCGAAGCCCTTGCCGGCCTCGCCGGCGCGCGCCGCCTCGATGGTGGCGTTCAGCGCCAGAAGGTTGGTCTGTTTGGCGATCGCCTCGATCTGCATCACGATGTCGCCGATCTGCGACGAGGCCTCGGCCAAGCTGTCGACCTTGCCGGCCGCCCCCTCGACCGCCTGGGCGATGACGTTCATGGTCTGAACGGCGCGGTTGGCGGCCGACATGCCCTGCTCGGCGGCGTTCTGGGCGCGGGCCGCGTCATCCGAGGCGGCCTCGCTGGTATGGGCGATGTCGCGCACCGACGCGACCATCTCTTCCGAGGCGGCGGCGATCGCCTGGCTGCGATTGTTCATCTCGCGCATGTCGCGGATCATCTCGGCCAGCGCGACCATAGCCTCGCTGCACTTCGTCGACACCGCCACGGTGCCGACCAGCGCATCCATCGCCTGGGCCTCCAACGAGGCGGCGAGGGCCTTCACAGGCTCGGGCAGGGTGCCCGCGGCGACGTGATGGAACAGCCCCTTGGCGATCAGTCCGAGGCCGTCTTCGTCGCGTTCAGCTTCACTCATCACTTCCCCCTCCGAAACTTGGACGAAGGTAGCAGATCACCAATAATTTGCAGTTGGTTTTTGCCGGATCGGCCGGCGACGCCCCCTGTCGGAGGCGCCGCCCATGGCTTAAGGCGCGTAGACTTTGGCCGGAAGCCACAGAACCAGGTCGGGCCACATGAACACCGCCGCGACGGCGGCCGCCTGCAATAGGACGAAGGGTATGATGCCGCGATAGATCTGCATGGTGGTGATCTGTGGCGGGCATACGCCCTTCAGGTAGAACAGGGAGAAGCCCACCGGTGGGGTCAGGAACGAGGTCTGCAAACACACCGCGAACAGCACCACGAACCAGACGAGGTCGAATCCGAGATCCTTCACCACCGGCGCGACCAGCGGCAGCATGATCAGCGTGATCTCCAGCCAGTCGAGGAAGAAGCCCGCCACGAAGCCGACGAACAGGATGAACACCACGATGCCGGTCGGGCCGAAGGGCAGCCCGCGCAGCAGCTCGCCGATGAACTCGTCGCCGCCCAGCGAGCGCATGATCAGCGAGAACGCCGTCGCGCCGATGAAGATGGCGAAGATGAACGAGGTGGTCTGCATCGTCTCGATGCACACCTGGCGCATGGTGGCGATGTCGAGCCGCCGGTTGGCCAGCGCCAGCAGGGTCGCCCCGAAGGCGCCGACGCCCGACGCCTCGGTCGGCGTGGCGATGCCGAAGAAGATGGTGCCCAGCACCGCGATGATCAGGCCGGCGGCCGGCACCACGGCAAGCAGCGTGCCGACCAGCATGCGCACCGAGACCGGCTCGACGTTTTCCGGGGCCGGCGCCCATTTGGGCAGGAAGTGGGCGATGACCACGACATAGATCGTATAGAACAGGCCAAGCAGCAGGCCGGGGATCATCGCGCCCATGAACAGGTCGCCGACCGGCAGCGACAACTGGTCGGCCATCAAGACCAGCATGATGCTGGGCGGGATCAGAATGCCCAGGGTGCCCGAGGCGGCCACCACGCCCGACGCCAACTCGGGCGAGTAGCGGCTTTCCACCATGATCGGCAGCGACAAGACGGCCAGCAACACCACCGAGGCGCCGACGATGCCGGTCGACGCCGCCAGAAGCACGCCGATGAACACCACGGTCAGCGCCAGCCCGCCGCGCATGCGGCCGAACAGCTTGACGAAGTTGCTCATCATCGTCTCGGCGACGCCCGAGCGGTCGAGCATCAAGCCCATGAAGACGAACATCGGCAAGGCGACCAGAACCCAGTTCTGAACTTGCGCCCAGATGCGGTCGATGATCAGCGCGTAGTCCTGCCAATTGTCGAGCAGGTAGGTGTCGACTCCGAAATTGTCGCCCAGGAAAATGCTGAGCGAGGTGAAGATCAGCGCGATGCCGCCCAGCAGCCAAGCGATCGGAAACCCCGTGAACAGCAGCAGGATGAAGCCGGTCAGCAGGATGGTGACGAGGATCTCGTAGGATTCCATGGCGCCCTCACCGATCCAGGGGCTTGGGGAAATTGAACAGAAGCGCCGTGCAGCGCGTCAACCGGGAGAACGCGGCCAAGCTGAGCAACGCGAATCCAAAGGTGATCGCCGACTTGATGATCCAGCGATGGGACAGCCCGCCCGGCGAGTCCGAAATCTCGTGCAGTTCGATCGAGCGCAGCACGAAGGGCACCGAATCGATCAGCACGCTAAGCGCGAAGGGCAGCAGGAAGGTCATGATGCCGACGAACTCGACCCACGCCTTGGTGCGCGGCCGCCAGCGCTCGTGCAGCACGTCGATTCGGACATGGCGATCGGTGGCCGTGCAATAGGCCAACCCGATCAGGAAGGTCACGCCGTAGATGTGCCATTGCAGTTCTTCCATCATCACCGAGCCGGCGCCGAACAGATAGCGCGCGGCCACGTTGACGATGATGACCAGCATCAGGATCATCCAAAGCCATGAAAAAGCCTCGCCGATTCGCCGGATCGCCGAATCGATGGCGTCCGAGATCCGGGTGCGGGGCAGGGTGGAGGGCTCGGCCGGGATTTCCCCGGCCGCCCCCGCCTTGTCGGAAAGGCTCGTCATGATTGGATTATTTCCAGTCGCGCGGAAGATAGCCGAACTGCTTCCACGGCGCGTAAGCCGCCGCGAAGGCGCGCTGCGACTCCAGCACCTTCTTGAACTGGGCGTCCTTGGCCGATTCCTCGGCCATCACCTCGTCCGACGCCTTCTTCAGTTCGCGCAGGATGTCGTCGGGCAGCTTGACCGCCTTCACGCCTTCGGCCTGGAAGCGGGTGATCTGCGGGCCCTGCAACGCCTCGGACTTGGCCAGCGACATGGTCACGCCGGCGATGCACGCCGTCTCGATCATGCTGCGGTTCTCGGTGGACAGCTTGTCCCACTCGGGCTTGGCCACATAGAGGTACTGGGCGGTGAAGGGCTGGTGCCAGCCGGGGAAGTAGTTGAACTTCGCGACCTTGTAGAAGCCAAGCTGCTGATCGACGCTGGGCAGCGAGAATTCGGTGGCGTCCAGCACGCCCTTTTCCAGCGCCTGGAACAGTTCCGAGCCGGGCAGCACGCTGACGCTGGCGCCCATCTTCTGCATGATCTTGCCGCCCAGACCGGCGAAGCGGATCTTCAGGCCCTTGATCTGTTCAAGCGAGGTGATCTCGAACCGGAACCAGCCGGCCGTCTCGGGGCTGATGATGCCGCAGAAGACCGGCACCACGTTGTGCGCCGCATAGGTCTCTCGGACCAGTTCGTTGCCGCCGCCGTAATACATCCAGGCCATGAATTCCCACGGCTCGAAGCCGAAAGGCACCGCGCCGAACAGGGTCGAGGCGGGAACCTTGCCCTGCTCGTAGCCCATCCAGGAGTAGCCGGCCTCGACCTTGCCGGTGCTGACGGCGTCGAACACCTCGGTGCCCTTGATCAGCTTGCCGGGCTCAAGGACCTTGAAGCTGATGTTGCCGCCGCTGGAGCGGTCAAGTTGCTCGACCACCCAGGGAAGGGTGTCGCCCAGGGCGGTCAGGTTCGAGGCGAAGGCGATGGGCACGCCCCAGCGGATCTTCTCGGCCGCCTGGGCGGCGCCAACGGCGGCGACGCTTCCCACGGCGGCGGCCACGGCCACCGCTCTGACCAGTTTCTTAGACCAAAGAGCCATGTATTTCCTCCTCGCTCCGTTTTCGATTGGCGCGGGCCACCAAGTGCCCAACAGTGCCGCATTGCGACGGCTTGCCCAATACTAGACGACAAAAACCGTCCCTTGGCAAACCCCAAGCGGCAAGAGGAGCGAGATATGCCGTCTTGACGCGGCCACCTTTATTCGGTCGCCAGCATTTGCGTCTCGATATGGCGGTGCAGCATTCAATTGACGAGATAAACCGCATAGGCGCGACGCCTTCAGCGGCGGTCCCCGTGAATACGGGGTCGGGTCGAGGGGGGTATCCGACCGGCGGCGACCGGTCGGATCATCGCGCCGCGGCCGATCAGGCGCGGCGGAACAACGAGCTGTCCTGCAAAGCGGGCAGCGAGACCGTCATGGTCTGGGAGGGATCGTCCTCCTTTTCCAGGCGGGCGTGGGGCGGCTCGGCCGCGAAGGTGAACAAGCGGGTCACGATCCAGATAGGCGGCTGGAACTGGCCCACCTTCCTGAAGCGATCGCCCACATCGACGTTGGCTTTCCTGGGCACGTCAACCTCGTTTTCTCACCGGCCGGGCGCCATGCTCCGGCAGCGGACGGTGATACATCGCCGAGGCCCGGAACGGAAGTCCCGTGTTTGCCGCGCAAACGGGTGACCGCCTCGGCCATTTCGCGGCCGGCTGGTTCGCCCGATTGCGCGCGGCGACGGCGGGTGCTATTGGACCGGGCATGCGTTGCCTTCTTGTCGACGACCACGTCTTGTTCCGCGAAGGGCTGGCCTTGCTGCTCGCCGCCAATGGCTTCGAGTTGAGCGAGGCGGGCAGTCATGCCGACGCCCTGCGCCGCCTCGCCGACGCCGAGTCGGGCTTCGACGTGGCGCTGGTCGATCTTTCGATGCCCGGTGACGACGCCTTCACCGGCATCGCGCAGCTTACCGCCCAGCATCCGGGCATGCCGGTGCTGGTGGTGTCCGCGTCGAGCGAACCGCGCGACGTCCGCCGCGCCCGGAGCGCCGGGGCGCGCGGCTATGTCACCAAGGCCTCGGGCAGCGCGCTGGTCCTCGAGGCGGTGCGCGCCCTGACGGCGGGCGGCACCTATTGGAGTCCCGACGTCGCCGTGGCGACCGAGATCGCCGAAGGTCCCGGAAGCCTGACTCCGCGCCAGCGCGAGGTCTTGGCCCTGCTGCGCGAGGGTCTTTCGAACAAGGAGATCGGGCTGGCCCTCGACCTCGCCGAGATCACCGTCAAACTGCATGTCGGGGCGATCCTAAGGGCGCTTGGGGTGCGCAATCGCACCGAGGCCGCCATCCTGGCCGCCGACATGGAGCGCGCGGTCCGCGCCGAGTCGGACGCGGTCTGACCCGCTCAGCAGGCGGCGCAGGGCGTCACCGGCAGTTTGCGATTGATCCAACCCGGGCCGTTGGGGCCGCCGGCCATCCCCTCGGAGATGTCGTAGACCTGGGTGAAGCCGGCGTCCCGCAGCGCCTTGGTCATCATCGCGGTGCGGTTTCCGGTGCGGCAGATCAGGCCGATCGGCGCGTCGCGGCCGCCCGCCGCCTTCAGCAGATCATCGACGAACCCCTGGCCTCCGCCCGGATGGCGCATCGAAATCAGCGCGGCGCCTTCCGGCACGCCGGTCGCCTTCCATTCCTCGGGCTGGCGGATGTCGACGATCACCAACTCGCCGCGCCGGGCCATCTCGTGCGCGTCGGGCGCGGCGAGCTTGCCGTCCTGGCCCGCCTGGGCCGGACCGGCGACCATCATCGCGGCGAACATGGTGGGCAGGAAGCGCATGGGGGACTCTCCGTTGATTCTCGCTTCCTGGAAAGTGCGGTCGAACCGGGCGGGATGCAATGCCTAAAGGCGCGCCTTGGCGGCGGCGAGGCGCCCCAGGGCGGCGGTCAGGTCGGATTGCCAGCGCCGGATCGAATCGGCCTGTTCAGCGGGCAGGCCCAGGGCCAGCGCGTCGCCCATCCGCTCGGCGAGGCGGCGATCGGCCTCCTCGCATTCCAAGATCAGGGTGCGCTCCTCGTCGGGGGACAGGGCGGCGCGCAGGCGGGCGACCACCTGCCGGGCCGCCTCGAGGTCGGGGTCGGGCGCGTGGGGCAGGGCGCCCAGGCCGCGAATCCGTTCGGCCAATTGGCGTTCCAGCAGGCGGCGAGCGGGCGCCAACTCGGCGAACAGGGCCGCCAGTTCGTCGTGCCGGCTGGTCCCGGCGGCCTGCTCGTATTGGCGGGCGGCGGCGTCGGCCGCCTCGAGCAGATCGTTGAGCGCCACTTCGCGTTCACTGCGCAGCATCGCTTGCCTCCGATCTCGGCACCATGACGGTCAAGGCGCGCGGAATGACGCGGAAATGGGCCGGCGTGCGCGTCACCACGTCGCCATCGGCGCTGACCGGCATCGAGCGGTCGGTGGCGATGTGGATCTCGCGGCCACGCTCGACCAGCACGCCGGATCGCCCCTCCAACCGGCCGCGGCGCAGTCCGGGGATCAGCAGGACCAGCCCGGCCGGGCCGCGCGGCGCGATCGCGGTGAGGTCGAGATGGTGGTCGTCGATGCGGGCGTCCCAGGCGATGGTCATTCCGCCGCCATAATGGCGGCCGTTGCCCACCGCGATCTGCACGGCGCGCAGTTTGGCGGGGCGGCCGTCGACATGGATCTCGGCACGGAAGCCGCGCGCCTCGCGAACGGCGCGCATGGCGCTCAGGGCATAGCCCGCGACCCCCCAGCGGCGCTTGACGTCGTGGCTGAGATGCCGCTTGACCTCGGCGGTCAGGCCAAGGCTGGCGACGTTGAAAAAGTAATGGCCGTTGACCTCGCCCAAATCGATCGGATGCGGTTGGCCATTGGCGGCGACGGCGCACGCCTCTTCGGGCGACAGGGGCACGCCCAGGGTGCGCGCCAAGTCGTTGGCGGT
>JADGAL010000136.1 GCA_015232025.1 Alphaproteobacteria bacterium | reverse complement strand
GGGTCTCGGCGCCGGCCGCGGCGGCCAGGGCGCGGGCCGCCGCCGCCGATTGCGAGGCCGAGCAGATGCCGCAGATTCGCGGCGCCACCACCAGCGCGTCGAGGGGTGGACGGCCGGCCAGGATTTGCTCGAAGCCGCGATGCAGGGGGGCGCCGACGAAGGCCTCGCGGATCAGGCCGTCCTCGATCTCCAGCCGGATCTCCAGATCGCCTTCGACGCGGTTGAAGGGGCCGACGATCAGGCGGCTCATCGCTTGGGCGGCCGGCAGGACGGCGGCACGACGACGTGATCGGCGGCGGCGTTGCGCCGCACCCGCGCCGGAGTGGCCGATTTCGACAAGGCGGCGAGCGCCACGTACCAGGCCTTGGGCATGTCGACCGGCAGGCCGACGGGGATGCCGGCCAGCTTGGGCGTCTCCAGGAACGGCGCGCCGGGCTCCTCGAAGCCGGGGGCGGTGCAGCGGATGCAGGCGAATCCCGCGTCGGTGCAGCTTCCATGGCCGTTCCAGCGGCGCAGATTGCAATCGCCGGGCGCCTGGGTGGCCTTGCAGCCCAAATTCTCCATCATGCAGCCGCGCTCGGACGGGCGGGTCGCGGCGGCCTTGAACTCGTAGAACTCGTTGCGGGCGCAGCCGTGATGGGCCAGATGGTCGGCGTAGAAGCGCGGCCGGGCCAGCGAATCGAGGTCGGCCAGATCGAAATCGCCCAGCGCCAGCGCCGCCAGGGTCTCGACGATCCAGCCGGGATGCGGGGCGCAGCCGGCCAGATTGATCACCGGCAGGCCCGAGCCGGCGCGGAAGCCCTCGCCCAGCACGCCGCCGGTCTCGCCGGCCAGCCATTGCAGGCCGGTGGCGTCGGTCGGATTGTCGCTGGCCGTGGGCATGCCGCCGAACGCCGCGCAACTGCCCACCGCCAGCACGTTGCGGGCGCGCGCCGCGAGGTCGCGCACCCAGTCGGCCATCGGCCGGCCGGTGCCGCTCATCATCTGGAAGCGCCCGCTGTTGGCGGGTCCGCGCAGAACGGCGCCCTCGACGCACAGGGCGTCCAGGCGCCGGCCGCCGTCGCGCACGGCGTTGAGCAGCGCCACCACATCGGCGCCATCCTCTTCGCTCAGGCCGGGATGCCACAGGAAGCGAACGCCGAAGCGTTCAAGCGCCGCAAGGAATCCGACATCGTCGGCCGCCAGGGCGGACATGGTGCAGCCGCCGCAACTGCCGGCCTGTAGCCAAAGCACCGTGAAGTCGGAAGCGGACATGGCGGAATTTTAGACGGGCGCCGCCCCGTCACGCAAGCGCGGCGCCCTTGTTGGACTCTCAGGCCCGCGCGGCGCGACCGCGCAGAAGGCGCGAGACGGCCCAGCCGCTGGCCGCCAGAACCAAGGTGGCGACGCCCAGCATCAGGCCGTGGTCGAACAGCAGGTGGTCGAGCGGGCTGACCGGCATGGCGCCGTGCCCCTCGTGCGCGCCGGCGGCGGCGGCCAAAGAGAGCGTGGCGAGCGCGGCGACGGTGGCGAAGGACAGACGGCGCATGATGGTTTCCTCCAGAAATGGGAAGATGGTTTGGCGGGGCGGCGCAATCTTCGTGCCAACGGGCCGCTTTGGCAAGACCCCGCGCGAACGGCCGGTCGCCTCCTCGCTCGCCGCCCGCCAGATGGCAGCCGGCCTTGCATGCCTGGAAGCGGAGTTGCCACGCCTTGAGTGGGGCGCCGCCCCGGTATAGACTGGCGGCGCGGGTGGGGGGATCGGACATGACGACGGCGCGGCGGCTGGAACGCAAGACTCGAAACGACGAGCAGGAGATGCTGGCCTTCGCCCGGCAGGCGGCGGTCGGTCGGCGCCGGGCGGCGGCGGTTCACGTGCATTTGGCGCGGGCCGCCGAGCGGGGCTACGAATCCTATGTCTTCGCGATCAACAGCTTCACCGCCGTGGCGACGCGGCTGAAGGGCAAGCTGTTCGTGCTGCGCTCGCGCGACGTGGTGCTGGCCTATGACGGCGCGCCGGGGGACGAGTCGGCGCAGGGCGCCATCCTGGGAGTGCGCCGGCTGCTCGACCTGCCCAACGCCGAATCCGACGCGGCCGAGGAGCGCGCCTTCGCCACCTGGTACGATTTGGCCGTCGACCACCACCGCTTCGTCGAGTTGGCCGAGCGGGCGCTGGCCGACCGCCAAGGGGGAACCCCGGCCGACGAGTCGCTGGAGCCCAGTCTGGCCAGCTTCAACCGCTTCGCCGGCCTGTTCGACGAAGCCGACCTCTCGCTGCTGCTGCGCCGCCAGCCGGTCTGCGACATGGCCGATGGCGGGCCGCTGCCGGTCTATCACGAGCTTTACGTCTCGATCGGCGATCTCCAGGCGCGGCTCTTGCCGGGGCTCAAGCTGATGGGCGACGCCTATCTGTTCCAGCACATCACAAGGCTGCTCGACCGGCGGGCGCTGGCCTTGCTGGCGGCCCGGCCGGAACTGCTGCCGATGGCGGCTTTCGGGCTCAATCTCAACGTCTCGACCGTGCTGTCCGAGGACTTCGCGGCCTTCGATCGCGCGATCGGCGAGCGGCGCCAGGGCGTGGTGCTGGAATTCGCGCGCATGGACGCGCTGGCCGACATCGGCGCCTGTCTGGTGGCCCGCGACCGCGCCCGCGCCATGGGCTACATCGTGGCGCTGGATGGGCTCAGCCACTTGATCACGCCCTATATCCGCCTTCAGGACCTCGATTTCGACATTCTCAAGGTGAACTGGATTCCCGAGATGCGGGACGGCGACCGCGCCGCCCGCGACCAGTTGCGCGGCGTCATCGACCGCTGCCGCGACAGCCGCGTGGTGCTGTGCCACTGCGACACGGTGTCCGCCATCGAATACGGACAGGGGCTGGGCATTCCGCTGTATCAGGGCCGCGCGATCGACGGCCTGATCGCGGCGCGGCGGGGGTGAGGATGAGGATGAACACGACCACTCAACCCGAACAGAATCCGGACGCGGCCGAGGCGAAGCCGGTGGCGGTCAGTTTGCTTGACGCGCTGGCCGATCCGAATGGGAAAGACTCGTTTCACCGGCCCAAGAAACCAAGGGAGCCGTACAGTCCCGGTCCCTTGGTGACTCTTCGTGTCCTTGGTGCCTTGGTGGTGAACCTTTCTTTTTGAACCGTCCTCAATATCAGATCCGCTACTCCGCCGCCTCGGCCGGCACCGTCGTCGCGGCCAGCTTCTTGGCGCGGCGTTCGCTGGCCGAGGGCAGGATGCTGACCAGCGAGGTCGCCACGGCGGCGGCGTAGGGCATCGACTGCACGAACAGCACCAGCGCCCACAGCCGGGCCGCGGGGTCGGCGGGTTCGGCGGCGCTCAGCACGGCGAAGGCGGCGCCCCATTGGGCGAGCATCAGCAGGCACTCGTCGCGGGCCATCATCAGGCCGGTGGACAGGGCGGCCTTGTCCTCGCATTTGGGGGTGCGGAAGAAGGGGGTGTGCTTCTTGTAGAAGCCCTGCCAGACGGCCAGCGCGATGGAATAGGTCAGGCCCATGCCGGCGACCGCCGAGCCGATGCGCTGGCGCCAGTTGCAGCGCACCTTGCTGGAATACAGGAAGATGTGGTGCACCAGCTTGGCGGCGAACACGCCGATGGTGGGCAGCACGAAGATGGCCAGCGGGAAGTCGAACCATTTGGTGATGAACTGCGCCTCGGGCACCGCCTTGAACAATTCGTGCGCCACCAGGCCGGCCGACCACACTAGGCTAAGGATGGTGAACAGCAGGTAGAAGGCGTCGGCGATCCACGGCAGCCAGCCCGAGAGGAAATGGTATTTCTGAGCGGGCGTCAGCTTGGTGTGGCGGAAGGGGTTCAGTTCCTTGGAATGGCCGCGCATGATCTGCATGGCGCCGAACGCCCAGCGGAAGCGCTGCTTCTTGTAGGCCAGGAAGGTGTCGGGGGTCAGGCCGCGGCCGAAGCTGTGGTTGACGTAGACCGACTCGTAGCCGTTCTCCAGCAGGCGCAGGCCCAGCTCGGCGTCCTCGCAGATCGTCCACTCGCCCCAATTGCCGGTCCCGACCAGGGCCTCCTTGCGCACCAGGGTCATGGTGCCGTGCTGGATGCTGGCGTTCGACTCGTTGCGGGTGACCATGCCGATATGGAAGAAGCCGGCATATTCCCAGTTGATCATCTCCTTGAAGGGATGATCGTCCCATTCGCGATGGTCCTGCGGGGCCTGCACCCAGCCGACCTTGGGGTTCTCGAAATAGGGCACCAGCGAGCGCAGCCAATCCTTCTCGACCACGTAGTCGGCGTCGATCACGCCGACCACCTCGGCGTCGGGGGCGGTCACGCTTAGGCCGTAATTCAGGGCGCCCGCCTTGTAGCCCGGCCATTTGCCCAGCGTGAAGAAGCGGAAATTGGCGCCCAGCCGCTCGCAATGCTCCTTCACCGGCTTCCACACCTCGGGGTCGCGGGTGTTGTTGTCCAACACCACGACTTCGAAATTGGGGTAGTCGAGCTGGGCCAGACTGTCGAGCGTCAGCTTGACCATGTGCGGCGGCTCGTTGCAGATCGGCAGGTGCAGCGAGACCTTGGGATAGGCGTGGATGCTGTCGGCGGTGAAGGGCAGGAATCGCCGTCGCATGCGATGCGACCACGTCAGCTCGGCCAATTCCCAGCCATTGATCAGGACCACCGCCACCAGCACCATCTGGGCCGGCAACAGCACGCTGTACAAAAGCTCGGCCGAGGGGCCGAAGTCGCGCAGCATCGGCACCGAGCCGACCCAGATCACCATCGAGGCGGCGACCTGCACCAGCACCGCGAAGAACAGCTTGCCCGGCCAGCGCAGATGGTTCCAGCGCCACAGCAAAAAGCCCAGCGGCACCATCGCCAGCACGGTGGCGGCGGCGGCCTGCAACGGCCATTCGGCGAATTCGATGATCGGGCCGATCATCGAGAATTTGGGATGGCGGTCGACGTCCAGCATGCCCCAATGCGAACCGACCGACCATTCGATCTCCTTCTTCCAGGGCTGGTCGAAGGCTTCGATGATGTTGTAGTCGATGTTCTCGCGGGTCGCGACGTCCAGGAAGCGGCGCAGCACCATGGCCTGGTTGATCTGGCTGGGCTCGGCCCATTTGCGGGCCTTGCCGGCGCTCGGCCAGCCGACCTCGGTGATGGTGACGTGCTTGTCGGGGAAGGCGGCGCGCAGTTCGCGATAGCGCATCAGCAGATAGGGAACCGATTCCTCGGCCGGCACGCCTTCCCAGTAGGGCAGGATGTGGACGGCGATGAAATCGACCTCGCGCGCCAGCTCGGGATATTTCAGCCAGACATACCACGGCTCGGCGGTCGAGATCGGCTGGCGGACCTTCTCCTTGACGCGGCGCAGATAGCGGACAAGCTGCTGCGCGGTGACGTCGCCGCGGTGCAGGGCCTCGTTGCCGACGATCAGCCGGTCGATGTTCTTGTTGTCGCGCGCCATCGCGATCAGGCTGCGCAACTCGGCCTCGTTCTTGGGCAGGCGGCCGTCCAGCCAGGCGCCGGCCATCACCCGCATGCCGTACTGGCGGGCGAGCGGCGGCACCACGTCCATGCCCTCGAGCGCGGTATAGGTTCGCACGCTGGCGACCTTGCCGGCCAGAATGGCCAAGTCGCGCTCGATCTCGCGCTCGGTCGGCAATTCGCCGGTGATCGGGTTGTCGTCCTTTTGATAGGGGCTGAACGACACCCCCTTGATGACGCCCGACCACGGCACGTCGGTGTGGGGTAGATTCATCCACCACCACACACCAAGGTTGACGAGAAGGATGACGACCAGAACAGCGAAACCGCTCTTGCGCATGGTCAAACCAACCGAGAAAAGCCAGGAAGAGTGAAGGTCGCCGAAAACCGCCACGCGCGCGAACGGATGCCGGCACCCCAAAAGGGCGGCCGCCGCCAAGAGCGCGATATGACCGGGATTCGGGCCGGGGTGCCGTCCCGGCGGGGACCTCTTTCAAGGCGAGACACTAGGCGCCCTTGCCCAGGCCGATCGATCATCTAAGGATCTCGAAATCCGGGGTGTGGCGAGCGGGCAAGATATACATAAAGTTTGCGTCTTCGTCGAGAGGGCTTCTGACATTTTCGACAGCGACCAGGGCGTCCGCCCTACCCAAACCCGCGGTCGGCGGCCATCAACCGATTCCCCCCTGGAATTTCGGCGCGCGGGGCGTTAAAGGCTGTGCGTCCCACGCCCCGAGGGAGCCCCATGAGCCTGTCCATTTCCCGTCGCATCGCCGACGAGTTGAGCGTCGCCGAATCCCAGGTGACCGCCGCCATCCGTCTGCTCGACGACGGCAACACCGTGCCCTTCGTCGCGCGCTATCGCAAAGAGGCGACCGGCGGGTTGGACGACACCCACCTGCGCACCCTCGAGGAGCGCTTGCGCTATCTGCGCGAGTTGGAGGAACGGCGCGCGGCGATTCTCGCCTCGGTCGGCGAGCAGGGCAAGCTGACCCCCGAATTGGAGACGGCGATCGCCTCGGCCGACACCAAGGCGCGGCTCGAGGATTTGTACCTGCCCTTCAAGCCGAAGCGGCGCACCAAGGCCCAGATCGCCCGCGAGGCGGGGCTCGAGCCGCTGGCCGACCTGCTGCTCGGCGATCCCGGCCAAGACCCGGACGCCGCCGCCCAGCCTTTCGTCGACGCCGAAAAGGGCGTCGAGGACGTCAAGGCGGCGCTGGAAGGGGCGCGCCAAATCCTGATGGAGCGCTTCGCCGAGGATGCCGACCTGCTGGGCCGCTTGCGCGGCCTGCTGTGGGAAAAGGGCGTGCTGTCGGCCAAGGTCGCCGACGGCAAGGAGCGCGACGGCGCCAAATACACCGACTATTTCGATCACGCCGAGCCGATCCGCGCGGTTCCCTCGCATCGCGCGCTGGCGATGTTCCGGGGGCGCAACGAAGGCGTGCTGCATTTGCAGTTGGCGATTCCCGGCGACGAGGCGCCCTGCGAGGACGCGGTGGCGGCTCGGTTCGGGGTGGGCGATCGCGGCCGGCCGGCCGATCGCTGGCTGCGCGAGACGGTGCGCTGGGCGTGGAAGGTCAAGATCCACCCGCATCTCGAAACCGAGTTGACCAACCGCCTGCGCGAAGCCGCCGAGGCCGAGGCGATCCGCGTCTTCGCGACCAATCTGCGGGCGCTGCTGCTGGCCGCGCCGGCCGGCGAGCGGGTGACCATCGGCCTTGACCCCGGCATCCGCACGGGCGTCAAGGTGGCGGTGCTCGACCGCACCGGCAAGCTGGTCGAGACCACCACCATCCACCCCCATCCGCCGCGCAACGCCTGGGACGAAAGCATCGCGGTGCTGGCGGCGCTCAGCCACCGCCACGGCGCCAGCCTGGTCGCGATCGGCAACGGCACCGCCTCGCGCGAGACCGAAAAGCTGGTGGCCGACCTGATGAAGCGCCATCCCGAACTGTCGCTGACCAAGGCGATGGTCAACGAATCGGGCGCCTCGATCTATTCCGCCTCGGAAGCGGCGGCGCGCGAGTTCCCCGGCCTGGACGTGACCTTGCGCGGCGCCGTGTCGATCGGCCGGCGCCTTCAGGACCCGCTGGCCGAACTGGTCAAGATCGATCCCAAATCGATCGGCGTCGGGCAGTACCAGCACGATGTCGACCAGCAGGCGCTGGGCCGCAGCCTGGACGCCGTGGTCGAGGACTGCGTGAACGGCGTGGGCGTCGACGTCAACACCGCCTCGGCGGCGCTGCTTGGCCGGGTGGCCGGGCTGTCGGCCGGCGTGGCGGCCAACATCGTGTCGTTCCGCGACCGCAACGGTCCCTTCCGCGACCGCGCCGCCCTGCGCCAGGTCGAACGCTTCGGCCCCAAGACCTTCGAGCAGGCGGCGGGCTTCCTGCGCATCCGCGGCGGCGACGATCCGCTGGACGCCTCGGCGGTGCATCCCGAAGCCTATCCGGTGGTGGCGCGCATCCTGGCGGCCACCGGCCGGCCGGTCGAGGCGCTGATCGGGGACCAGCCCTTCCTGCGCTCGCTGGCGCCCGAGACCTTCACCGACGAGCGCTTCGGCCTTCCCACCGTGGTCGACATCCTGGCCGAGTTGGAAAAGCCCGGCCGCGACCCGCGCCCCGAATTCCGCACCGCCGCCTTCCAGGAAGGCGTCGAGAAGCTGTCCGACCTCACTCCCGGCATGGTGCTGGAAGGGGTGGTCACCAACGTCACCAATTTCGGCGCCTTCGTCGATATCGGCGTGCATCAGGACGGGCTGGTCCACGTCTCGGTGCTGGCCGACCGCTTCGTCAAGGACCCGCATGCCGTGGTCCGGCCGGGCGACGTGGTCAAAGTCAAGGTGGTCGAGGTCGATCAGGCCCGCAAGCGGATCGCCCTGTCGATGCGCCTCGGCGAGGCGCCCGCCCCCCGCGAACGCCCGCCGGCCAACCGCGAACGCCAGCCGGCCAATCGCGAACGCCAACCAGCCAACCGCGAGCGCCAGCCGGCCAACCGCCAGCCCGATTCGCGCGGCGAGCAGC
>JADGAL010000135.1:4099-8556 GCA_015232025.1 Alphaproteobacteria bacterium | reverse complement strand
GGGCCGGAGCATGCGGCGAGGGGTTCGCCGCGGATATCGCAGTGCGGTAGAACCCCATCCGAATGGGTGGGGCGTGGACTGCCCGAACAGGCCGTTGTGACGGGCTTGATTTCGTAGCACTCTCGTCCGGCGAAATATCCTTTCGTGACGAGGGCTTTTGGGGAAACAAGCTTTTTATGTAGCAAGCTCTCATGTTGCGGCGCGGAAAGGGTTGAAGGGCCATGCAGGACTACGTGCTTCTCATCATCGGCACCGCGCTGGTCAACAACGTGGTGCTGGTCAAATTCCTGGGGTTGTGCCCCTTCATGGGCGTGTCCAGCAAGGTGGACTCGGCGGTGGGCATGGGCTCGGCGACCACCTTCGTGCTGACCCTGTCGGCGGTGATGGCCTGGATGCTGGAAAGCTGGGTCCTCCAGCCGCTGGGCATCGGCTATCTGCGCATCCTGACCTTCATCCTGGCGATCGCCGCGGTGGTCCAGTTCACCGAGATGGCGATCCGCAAGATGTCGCCGATGCTCTACCAGTCGCTGGGCATCTTCCTGCCGCTGATCACCACCAACTGCGCGGTGCTGGGTGTGGCGTTGCTCAACGCGCAAAGTGGCAATGGGCTGTTCGCCAGCATGCTGTACGGCTTCGGCTCGGCACTGGGCTTCACGCTGATCCTGGTGATGTTCGCCGGCCTGCGCGAGCGCCTCGCCCTGGCCGAGGTTCCATCACCCTTCGCAGGCGCTCCGCTGGGGTTCGTGACGGCCGGCATCTTGTCGCTGGCCTTCATGGGCTTTTCCGGCCTGAGCGTGAAATAGGAGGCACAGGGGATGCTGATCGCCATCGGAAGTCT
The DNA here is from genome assembly GCA_015232025.1 of Alphaproteobacteria bacterium. Taxonomy (GTDB): domain Bacteria; phylum Pseudomonadota; class Alphaproteobacteria; order Rhodospirillales; family Magnetospirillaceae; genus JADFZP01. The sequence continues at coordinate 7,718 of JADGAL010000135.1, read as the reverse complement.
GACCCTGCTTGGCGCGCTGCTCGGCGCGGTGCTGGGCGTCGCCGCCCGCTACCTGCATGTCGAGGGCAACCCGATCGAGGCCGAGGTCGAGGCGCTGCTGCCCGGCAGCCAGTGCGGCCAGTGCGGCTTCGCCGGCTGCAAACCGGCGGCGGCGGCCCTGGTCAAGGGCGAGGCGCCGCCCACCCTGTGCCCGCCCGGCGGGCGCGCGGTGGCCATGGCGATCGCCGAGAAGCTGGGCGTCTCGGTCAGTTTCGGCGATCAGGAGGAACTGGAGCCCGAGGTCGCCTTCGTCAACGAGGATCTGTGCATCGGCTGCACCCGCTGCCTCAAGGAGTGCTCGACCGACGCCATCGTCGGCGCGGCCAAGCAGATCCACACGGTGATCGCCGAGGTCTGCCACGCCTGCGGAAAATGCGCCAAGGTCTGCCCGACCGACTGCATCGAGATGCGCGCGGTGCCGGCCACGCTGGCGACTTGGCATTGGAAGAAGCCGCGCGTCAAGGTGGCGTCATGAAGCTGTTTCGCATCCGGGGCGGCATCCACCCGGAGTACCGCAAGGAAATGACCGCCGGCAAGGCGATCGAGCCCTTGCCGATGCCCGCCCTGCTGCACCTGCCCTTGCAGCAGCATATCGGCGCGCCCGCCGTGCCGGTGGTGGCGGCCGGCGACCGGGTGCGCAAGGGCCAGCTATTGGCGCGGGCGCGCGGCGAGATCTCGGCGCCGGTACACGCGTCGACCTCGGGCCGCGTCGTCGACATCCTGCCCTTCGCGGCGCCCCATCCGTCGGGCTTGCCGCAGCCGACCATCCTGCTCGAACCGGATGGCCTGGACGAATGGACCGACCTGCCGCCGCCGCTCGATCCCTTCGCCGCGCCGCGCGAGGAGATCGCCCGCCGGGTCGCCGAATGCGGCGTGGTCGGCATGGGCGGTGGCACCTTCCCCTCGGCGGTCAAGCTGGATTTGGGGCGCAAGTTCCCAATCGACGTGCTGGTCATCAACGGCGCCGAATGCGAGCCCTACTTGACCTGCGACGATCGCCTGATGCGCGAGCGCACCGCCGAGGTGGTCGACGGGGTGCGCATCATGGCCCGCGCCCTGGGGGTCGAGCGCATCGTCATCGCCATCGAGAAGAACAAGCCCGAGGCGCTGGCGGCGATGACGGCCGAATCCGCCGCCTTCGCCGAAATCGCGGTGGTACCCTTGCCGACCCGCTATCCGATGGGCTCGGAGCGCCATCTGGTCACCGCGCTCACCGGCCGCGAAACGCCGGCCCGCAAGCTGACCGCCGATATCGGCGTGGTCGTCCACAACATCGCCACGGCCAGGGCGGTCCATCACGCGGTGCGCCTGGGGCGTCCGCTGATCAGCCGGGTGGTCACGGTCAGCGGGCGGGCGGTGCGCGAGCAGAAGAATCTCGACGTGCCGCTGGGCACCCTGGTCTCGCAACTGATCGAGTTCTGCGGCGGGCTGGCCGAGCCGCCGGTCCACTATCTCAGCGGCGGGCCGATGATGGGCCAGGCGATGCCCGGCCGCGAGGTGCCCGTCGTCAAGGGCACCAGCGGCATCCTGGCGCTGACGGCGGCCGAGGCCCATGAACGCGACACGATGCCCTGCATCCGCTGCGGCGGTTGCGTCACCGCCTGCCCATGCGGCCTCGTGCCGGTCGAGATGGCCCAGATGATCCGCCACGAGAAGTTGGACGCGGCGGCCCGCATCGGCCTGCTCGACTGCCTGAACTGCGGAAGCTGCGCCTATGTCTGCCCGGCCCACATTCCGCTGGTGCAGTACTTCAATTATGGCAAGGGCCGTCTCGCCGCCCTGCAGCGCGACCGGCGCAAGCAGGAGATGACCAAGCGGCTGGCCGAGCAGCGCGCCGAGCGCGTCGAGCGCCTGGACCGCGAACGCAAGGCCAAGTTGGCCGCCGCCAAAAAGGCCGCCGCCGAGAAGCAGGAGGGCGGCGCATGATCTCCACCCACGATATCAGCGGACCCTACGCCCATCAAAAGACCAGCATCCGGCGCACCATGGCGCTGGTGATGGTGGCGCTCTTGCCCGCCACCCTGTTCAATCTGTGGGTGTTCGGCTGGCCGGCGATCAATCTGCTGGTCCTCACCCTGGCCGCCTCGCTGGCCACCGAGGCGGGCTGCCTCGCCTTGGCCGGCAAGCGGCTGCCGCTGTTCCTGGGCGACGGCTCGGTGGTGCTGACCGGCTGGCTGTTGGCGATGAGCCTTCCACCCTGGGCGCCGTGGTGGATCGCCGTGCTGGGCGGCGTGGTCTCGGTGGCGCTGGGCAAGCACGTGTTCGGCGGGCTGGGCCAGAACGTCTTCAATCCGGCGATGGTCGGGCGGGTGGCGCTGCTGATCTCGTTCCCGCTGCCGATGACCATGTATGTGGCGCCCCGGCCGCTGTTCGGCGCCGGTTCGCCGGGCTTCGTCGAGGGGCTGTCGATCACCTTCGGCGGCTGGGATTACGACGCGCTCAGCGCCGCCTCGACGCTCGGTCACGTCAAGACCGAACTGGCGCGCGGCGTGGCGCTGGATCAGGCGATGGGCGGCACCGATCTGATGGCGCTGGCCATGGGCACCGTGCCGGGCAGCATGGGCGAGACCTCGGCCGTTCTGCTGCTGCTGGGCGGGCTGTTCCTGATCGCCCGGCGGGTCATCTCGTGGCACATCCCGGTGTCGATGCTGGGCGCCCTGTTCGCTTTGGCCACGTTGATGCACTGGGTCGATCCGGCGCGCTTTCCCGGCGGGCTTTACCATCTGGTGACGGGGGCCGCGGTGCTCGGCGCCTTCTTCATCGCCACCGATCTGGTCACCTCGCCGGTCACTCCGCCGGGGCAACTGGTCTATGGCGCGGGGATCGGCATCCTGACCTATGTGATCCGCACCTGGGCCGGCTTCCCCGAGGGCATCGCCTTCGCGGTGCTGCTGATGAACGCCATGACGCCCTTGATCGACCGTTGGGTCCGGCCGCGGGTCTATGGCCGCACTCTGCGCGGCGAGCCGCTCCCGCCGAGGAGGAAGGCATGAAGACCGGCCCCTGGATTCACGCCGTCGTGCTGGGCGGGTTCGCGATGGCCACCGCCGCGATGCTCAGCGTGGCCGATATGGGCACGCGCGAGGAGATCGCCCTGCGCAAGGCCGAGGACCTGAAGGCCTCGCTGGCCCAGGTGCTGCCCGCCGAGCTTTACGACAACGACGTGGTCGGCGAGGCGCTGGTCCTGTCCGACGGCAACCGTGACGTCACCGTGTTCCGCGCCACCAAGGGCGGCGCCCTGGCCGGCGTGGCCTACGAGATGATCGGGCGCGGCTATGCCGGCGACATCCGCGTCATCCTGGGGGTGGCGCCGGACGGCACGCTGCTTGGCGTGCGCACCGTGGCCCACAACGAGACGCCCGGCCTGGGCGACAAGATCGAGGTCGCCAAATCGCCCTGGATCACCCGCTTCGGCGGTCTGGGCCTTGGCAATCCGCCCATCGAGCGCTGGAAGGTCAAGAAGGACGGCGGCGAGTTCGACCAGTTCAGCGGCGCCACCATCACGCCCCGCGCGGTGGTCGGCGCCATTCGCGACGGCCTCGTCTTCTACGACGCCAATCGCGCCCGCTTCACGGAGGCC
>JADGAL010000135.1:0-4043 GCA_015232025.1 Alphaproteobacteria bacterium | reverse complement strand
GTTCGGGCAGAGGCTGTCGCTGTGCCCGACGCTCGCCGTGACCAGCACGGCGACCAACGGGCTGGGCATGGGGCTGGCGACCACCTTCGTGCTGGGGCTGTCCAACGCCTCGGTGGCGCTGCTGCGCAATTTCATCACGCCCGAGGTGCGCATCCCGGCCTATGTGCTGATCATCGCCACGCTGGTGACGGTGGTGGACATGGCGATGAACGCTTGGCTGCACGACCTTTATCAGGTGCTGGGCCTGTTCATTCCGCTGATCGTGGTCAATTGCGTGGTGCTGGGCCGCGCCGAGACCTTCGCCTCGCGCAACCCGGTGCTGCCCAGCGTGGTCGACGGCCTGGCCACCGGGGCGGGCTTCGCGCTGGCCCTGATGCTGGTCGGCGGGGTGCGCGAGGTGCTGGGCTCGGGCACCCTGTTCGCCAACGCCTCGTCGCTGCTGGGGCCGGCCTTCTCGTTCCTGGAGGTCACCGTGGTGGCCGATTACGGCGGCTTCCTGCTGTTCGTGCTGCCGCCCGGCGGGTTCCTGGTGGTCGGCTGCCTGCTGGCCGCCAAGCGCGTGCTCGACCGCCGACTGGAACGCCTGCGCCTGGCCAAGGCGGCCGCCGCCGCCGCCGAAGCCACCTGAAGGGGAGGGAAGCCGCCATGAAGATCGGAGTCGCCTACGCCACCGCCCAGCGCTCGGTGTGGCTCGACGTCGAAATCGACGAGGGCGCCACCGTGCGTCAGGCGATCGAGAAGTCGGGCGTGCTGACCCAGTTCCCCGACATCGACCTGGGCCAGCAGAAGGTCGGCACCTTCGGCAAGCTGGTCGAACTCGACTCGCCCGCCGAGGACGGCAGCCGCATCGAGATTTACCGGCCGATCGTCTGCGACCCCAAGACCGTCCGCCGCAAGCGCCCCGAGGGCGGCGCCCAGGAATAGGGCTCGGCGCATTCGTGGCGTTTGGGTGGCTTGCCCGCGTCGCTTTCGCGGTGCAATATCGCGCCGCTTTCGCAGCGCAGGAGAACCCGTCATGACCAAGCCGCCCCGCAAATTCTTCGAGCCCCTGGCCATCGGCGCGCCCGCGCCGTGGCGCGAAATCCCGGTGGCGCTGGAGCGGATGATCCATTTCTTCCCGCCGCACATCGAGAAGATGCGCGCCCGCGTGCCCGAGATGATCGCCCAGGTCGACGTGCTGCTGGGCAATCTCGAGGACGCCATCCCCGCCGACCAGAAGGAGGCCGCCCGCAAAGGCTTCATCGAGGTCGCCAAGGCCAATGAATTCGGCGCCACCGGCCTGTGGACGCGGGTCAACTGCCTGAACAGCCCGTGGTTCCTGGACGACGTCACCGAGATCGTCGGCCAGGCCGGCGACAAGGTCGACGTCATCATGCTGCCCAAGGTCGAGGGGCCGTGGGACATCCATTATCTCGACCAGCTTCTCGCCCAGTTGGAGGCGCGCCATGGGGTGCGCCGGCCGATCATGATCCACGCCCTGCTGGAGACCGCGCTGGGCGTCTCCAATGTCGAGGCGATCGCCGCGGCGTCGCCGCGCATGCACGGCATGAGCCTGGGGCCGGCCGATCTGGCCGCCTCGCGCGGCATGAAGACGACGCGGGTGGGCGGCGGTCATCCGTTCTACGGCGTGCTGGCCGATCAGGCGGGCGAGGGGGCGCCGCGCACCCTGTTCCAACAGGATCTGTGGCACTACACGGTCGCCCGCATGGTCGATGCCTGCGTCAGCAACGGCATCCGCGCCTTCTACGGCCCGTTCGGCGACTTCGCCGACGACGCGGCCTGCGAGGCGCAGTTCCGCAACGCCTTCCTGCAAGGCTGCGTCGGCGCGTGGTCGCTGCACCCCAAGCAGATCGAGATCGCCAAGCGGGTGTTCAGCCCCGATCCCACCGAGGTGCGCTTCGCCAAGCGCATCCTCGACGCCATGCCCGACGGCTCGGGCGCGGTGATGATCGACGGCAAGATGCAAGACGACGCCACCTGGAAACAGGCCAAGGTGATCGTCGATCTCGCCCGCCGCGTGGCGGCCCGCGATCCCGACATGGCGACCGCCTACGGGCTATGAAGGCGTGATTGACAGCATGGGCTCCGCGGTCTTAAAGACGGAGCCCATGCGAATCGCCGTACTCCTTCCCTGCTACAACGAGGCCGCCGCCATCGATGGCGTGGTCCGCGAGTTCCGCGCCGTGTTGCCGGCCGCGACGATCTACGTCTACGACAATGATTCGAGCGACGACACGATGGCCGTGGCGCGGGCGGCCGGCGCCGTGGTGCGCGGCGAGCCCTTGCGGGGCAAGGGCAACGTGGTGCGCCGCATGTTCGCCGACATCGAGGCCGACATCTATGTGATGGCCGATGGCGACGGCACCTACCACGCGCCCTCGGCGATCCCGATGATCCGCCGGCTGGTCGAGGACAATCTCGACATGGTGGTCGGCACCCGTCTGCACAGCGAGGTCGACGGCGCCTTCCGCGCCGGCCACCAGTTCGGCAACCGCATGCTCACCGGCTTCGTCGGCTGGCTGTTCGGCAACCGCTTCCAGGACATGCTGTCGGGCTATCGGGTGTTTTCGCGGCGCTTCGCCAAGTCGTTCCCGGCGCTGTCCCAGGGATTCGAGATCGAGACCGAGTTGGCGGTCCACGCGCTGGAACTGCGCATGCCGGTGGCCGAGGTCTCGACGCCCTATGGCGCCCGCCCCGAGGGCTCGCAAAGCAAGCTGCGCACCTATCGCGACGGCTTCCGCATCCTGATGACCATCCTGATGCTGTTCAAGGAGGAACGGCCGCTCGGCTTCTTCTCGCTGGTCTTCGCGCTGCTGTTCGGGCTGGCCTCGCTGCTGGGCGGGCCGCTGGTCGTCGAGTGGCTGGACACCGGCCTGGTGCCGCGCTTTCCCACGGCGATCCTGGCGACCGGCGTGATGATCCTGGCCTTCCTCAGCCTGTCCAGCGGCTTCGTGCTCGACACGGTGACGCTGGGCCGGCGCGAGATGAAGCGCATGGCCTATCTCTCGATCCCCGGCCCCAGCCCGGCGCCCCAGCCGGCCGAAGCGGCATCGGCGGACCCGGCCCTGGTCTGATGCGCGCCACGCCGCTCGCCCTGGTCCTGTTCCTGGCGGTGGCGATCGGCGCCTGCGCCGCCGCGCTGGCCTGGGTCAACCGGCCGCAAGACGCCGGCCCCGGCCTGTCGGAACCGCTGCCCAGCGCCTCGTTCGCGCCCTATCGCGAGGGCCAAAGCCCGCTGACCAAAATCTATCCCAGCGCCGCCCAGATCGAGGAGGATCTCGCCCGCCTGCAAGGGCTGGTGCGCGGCGTGCGGACCTACACGGCGCGCGAGGGGATGGACGTGGTGCCGGCCCTGGCGGGCCGATACGGCCTGACCGTGACCCACGGCGCCTGGATCGGAGGCGAAGACGACCAGAACCGGGCCGAGATCGAGGCGCTGATCGCCGCGGCCAATCGCCATCCCGACACCATCCGGCGGGTGATCGTCGGCAACGAGGTTCTGCTGCGCAACGATCTGAGCGCGGCCAAGCTGATCGCGCTGATCCGCGAGGTCAAGGCGCGGGTCGCCCAGCCGGTGTCCTATGCCGACGTGTGGGCGTTCTTCCTCAAGAACCCCGAGGTGGCGGCCGAGGTCGACATCCTGACCATCCACATCCTGCCCTTCTGGGAGGACGAGCCGGTCTCGGTCGAGAACGCGGCCGAGCACATCGTCAAAATCCATCGTCTGGTCGCCGACGCCTTCCCCGGCAAGCCGATCCTGATCGGCGAGTCCGGCTGGCCGACCATGGGCCGCCAGCGCGGCCCGGCGGCTCCCGGCGTGGTCAACGCGGCGCGCTTCCAGCGTTCGCTGGTCCAGGTCGCCCGCGACAACGGCTTCGACTTCAACTTCGTCGAGGCGTTCGATCAGCCGTGGAAGAGCGCCCTGGAAGGGACCATGGGCGCCGGCTGGGGCATGATCTCCAGCGCCCGCGAGGCGCGCTATCCGGCCAACGGGCCGGTGGTCGAGAACCCGCGCTGGCCGGTCGAGCTGGCCCTTTCCGCCC
>JADGAL010000134.1 GCA_015232025.1 Alphaproteobacteria bacterium | reverse complement strand
TCGATGCCGAAGGCTGCGAGACGGTGGTGCGCGACGCCCGAGGCGCCGCCGCCATCGCCCCTCTGGCCCATGCCATCCATATCCCGCTGCCCGACCAGCCGCTCGGCCTGATGGACCTGCTGACCTTCGGTCTGGGCCGCTGCCGGGGCGATCTGGCCGTGGTGCTGCTGATGGGGGCGCTGGGCGGGCTGCTGGGCCTGGCGGTTCCCTTCGCCACCGCCATGGTGTTCGACGTGGTGGTGCCGGGCCACGAGCGGGGCCGGCTGGTGCAGATCGGCATGGCCTTGTGCGTCGCGGCCCTGTCCATCTTCGTCTTCCGGGTGGTGGGCGACGTGGCCCTGCTGCGCGTCGAGGGCCGGCTGGCCGGCGGGGCCCAGGCGGCCATCGTCGACCGCATGCTGCGTCTGCCGCTGCCCTTCTTCTCGGGGTATTCCTCGGGCGATCTGGCGGCCCGCGCCCTGGCGGTGGAATCCATCCGCCGCGCCCTGACCGGCGTGGCGGTCTCGTCCCTGGTGGCCGGCGCGTTCTCGGTGTTCAATTTCGGCCTGCTGTTCTATTACGAGTGGCGGGCGGCGCTGATCGGGGCCGGGCTGCTGGCCCTGCTGGCCGGGGTCACGGTCTGGGCCGGGATGGCCCAACTGCGGGCCATCTTCGAGGGCGAGGCGCTGACCGGGAACATATACGGCGTGGTCCAGCAGTTGATCGCCGGCATCCCCAAGCTGCGCTTGGCCGGCGCCGAGGAGCGGGCCTTCGTCCAGTGGGGCCGCATCTTCGCCGAACTACGGGCGCGGGTGATGCGCATGAACCGCATCAACGTCCATCTCGAGGTGTTCCGCTCGATGTTCGACGTGCTGGTGCTGGCGGCGGTCTTCGCCGTCACCGCCCTGTCGCGCGACGAGGACATGGCCACCGGCGCCTTTCTGGCCTTCGTGGCCGCCTTCTCCAGCCTGCTGGCGGCGGCCCGGCAGGTGAGCGGCGCGGTGGTGGCGGTGTTCCGCACCGTGCCCTTGGCCCAGCGGGTTCGGCCGCTGCTGGAGGCGGTGCCCGAGACCGACGCCCGCAAGGCCGATCCCGGCCGTCTGACCGGCGCCATCGAGCTGACCGGCGTGGTGTTCCGCTATCAACCGGGCATGCCGCGGGTGCTCAACGGCCTCACCGTGTCGATCAAGGCCGGCGAGCAGGTGGCGGTGGTGGGGCGTTCGGGTTGCGGCAAGTCCACCCTGGTGCGCCTTCTGCTGGGCTTCGAGAAGCCCGAGGCGGGCGGCGTGTTCTACGACGGCCGCGATCTGCGCGGCCTGGACCTGTTGGAGGTGCGCCGCCAAGTGGGAGTGGTGCTGCAATCCAGCCGGCTGATGCCCGGCAGCATCTTCGAGAACGTGCGCGGCGCGACCGACGCCGAGGAGGAACAGGTGCGCGAGGCCATTCGCATGGCCGGCATGGACGAGGACGTCCGCGCCATGCCGATGGGCCTGCACACGGTGCTGACCGAGGGCGCCTCGACCCTGTCGGGCGGCCAGGCCCAGCGGCTGCTGATCGCCCGCGCCCTGATCATGCGCCCGCGCGTGCTGATCCTGGACGAGGCCACCAGCGCCCTGGACAACCGCACCCAGGCGGTGGTCACCGAAAGCGTGGCCGGCCTGCCCATGACCCGCATCGTCATCGCCCACCGTCTCAGCACGCTGGTGCACGCCGACCGCGTCTGCGTGCTCGACGGCGGCCGGGTGGTCGAGCAGGGCGGCTGGCGGGAACTGATGTCCGCCAATGGGCTGTTCGCCCATCTGGCGCGGCGGCAGATGGACTGACAGCGGCCAATGAAGGGGGAAAATATGCGCAAGGTGCTTTACATCCTGGGTCAGCTCAGCGACGAGGACGTCGACTGGCTGGCCCGCGGCGGCCGTCGGCGCCGGGTGGCGACGGGCGAGGTCCTGATCGTCCAGGGCCGGCCCATCCGATCGGTGTTCTTCCTGCTGGACGGACGCATGGCGGTGGACATCGAAGGGGTGGGCCAAGTGGCCGAGCTGGGCGTGGGCGAGATCATGGGCGAGATGTCGCTGGTGGATTCCCGCCCGCCATCGGCCTCGGTGCGCGCCATCGAGGCCGCGCTGGCGCTGGAGGTCGACCAGGATCTGATCCGCGACCGGCTGCGCGACGACCTGGGCTTCTCGGCCCGCTTCCACAAGGCCATCGCCACCTTCCTGTCCGACCGCATGCGCGCGACCGTGCAAAGCCTGGGCTACGGGCGCCTTGGCGGCGACGGGCTGAACCAGGACGAGGAAATGGCCGACGAACTGGACCTCAACGTGCTGGACAACGTGCATCTGGCGGGAGCCCGCTTCGAACGCATGCTCAAGAGGCTGGCCGGGGCGGCGTGAGGGCGGTCAGGCGAGGCGCAGCGAGCATCGAGGACTTGATGCGCATGCCGCCGAAGCCGCACGTCGCCCTCGTCGGCGGCGAGGGTGGTCTCGGCGTCGCCCCGGATGGGTCTGAAGGGCACCGCACGGCTGGACGGCGAGCGCGTGCCGCTGATCCTGTGGCTGTTCCGTCGGCCGCTGGCGGTCGCGCGGCAATGGCTAGGGATTTGAGCCTTGGCGCTCGGCCCGCGACCGCTCCAGCTCGGCGCCTCCCCGCCGCCAATCTTCCAGTTCAAGGCCGAGATCGACCGTCGCGAAGCTCAGCGCCGGAGCCGGGCTGGTCTCGCAGGGCGAGGGATGCAGCAGGCGGGCGGTCTCCTCCAGCCCCAGCAGCGTGACCAGCGCCTCTTCGCTCATTCCGTGGCGATCTTGGGCGCCGCGATCTTGGCCCGGCCGGTCATGCCGGCCATCTCGCCGCCGTCGTGGGTGTATTTCAGCCGCCGGGTTGGTGACGGCCTGGGCCGTCGGGGTGAAGCGCAGATGCAGGCCAACCTCGCCACCGCCTGGAGCGCCTCACCCACCCCTTGAAGCGGACAAGCGCGTGCACGTTCCGTTCAATCGCCCTCACCGAATTGCACGAAGCGATAAGGCCGCCCTGTGGTCAGGCGGCCAATACCCCAGGCTCTGTAAGGATTAGGCACCCCTCGGCGAATGGCGCGCGGTTTGCTTTGCTCCCGAGTGGCGGATCGGGCGCCCGAATGTGCGGCGTACCCAAAAAGCCATTGGAGAGGGGATCCCATGACAACTCATCGCACCTTCCGCACACGCATGTTGTTCGCCGCGGCCACCCTGGCCGCCTCGTTCGTTTTCGCCGGCACGGCGTCGGCGCAGCAGGCGATGGATCAAAAGCCGATGATGGACGGCAAGCCCGCCATGGCGGACCGTGCCAAGCTGCTGACGTCGCCCGGCGTGTTCGGCAATTTTTCGACCTACAAACTGCGGCCCGACTATTACAAACTTTCCGCCGCCGAGCGTAAGGGCGCCGCCGCCGAGGTCATGGCGGTGGTCAACAAGCACAAGGAAAAGGTTATCGTCGATTCCTACCTGACCCGCGGCTTTGAGACCCACAGCGACTATTTCCTGCGCGTCCATTCGATGGACATGGCGGCGACCCAGGCTTTCCTGGTCGACTTCCGCGCCACCCGGTTCGGCATGTATTCCGATGTCACCGAAAACCTGGTCGGTCTGACCAAGCCGCTGAACTACATCACCAAGGCCCAGTCGGCGGATCTCAACGCCGGCCTCAGCTCGGCCAGCTACACCGGCGACGCGCCACGCTATGCGCTGATGATCCCGGTCAAGAAGAACGCCGAATGGTGGACCCGCTCGGATGCGGAGCGTTTGAAGGAAATGGAGACGCACACCATGCCGACGCTGGCCTATCTGGTCAACGTCAAGCGCAAGCTCTACCACTCGACCGGCTTCGACGACACCGACTTCATCACCTATTTCGAAACCAACGACATCGAGGCCTTCAACAACCTGATGATCTCGTTGGCGAAGGTGCCCGAGAACAAGCATCACGTGCGTTGGGGCAGTCCGACCGTGCTGGGAACCATCCACAGCATCGACCAGGTCGTCGCCACCCTGTCCATGGGCAACTGACGAACCTTTCCCGCCGGCCGCCAACCATCAGTCGCATGGGCGGCCGGCGCCAGCGCCGCGTGTCGTATCAGCACAAGTTCGGGGGAACATCATGACCATCAACCGCCGCAGCTTCGTCAAGGGCAGCCTGGCCGCCGCCGCCGTCGCGAGCCTGCCGCTCTCTCTCGGCCGCCCGGTCCTCGCCGCGCTGTCCGAACGCAAGGACCGGCCGTGGGAGGACGGTTTGCGCGACCAGTTGAAGGGCGAACGCGTCGTCCGCACCATCAACATGCCCAACTGCACCGGCTCGTGCGGCTGGAACGTGGTCGTCAAGGACGGCATCGTGCTGCGGGTCGAGCCGCCGCTCGACTATCCCGACGACGAATACAATCCGCGCGGCTGCATGAAGGGCCTGACCTATCACCGCCGCGTCTATTCCCCCAACCGCGTCAAGTACCCGATGAAGCGCGTGGGCGCCCGGGGCGCCGGCATGTGGAAGCGCATCAGTTGGGACGAGGCGTTCGACACCATCGCCAGCGAGCTGAAGCGCATCTCCGAGAAGTACGGCAAGAACACGGTGTGGATCTATCCGCCGGTGCCGGCCACCGGCATCGTCAAGCAGGGTGCCGGCTTCCGCTTCGCGGCGGTCAACAATTTCGGCATCGGCACCTTCTACAACTGGTATGGCGACTTGCCGCTGGCGCACCCGATCACTTGGAACGTGCAGACCGAGGAGCACGAATTCAAGGACGTGCTGAACACCAAATACGCCATCATCTGGGGCTCCGACATGGTGCAGACCCGGATGCCGGATGCCCATTTCTTCGCCGACGTCCGCGCCAAGGGCGTCAAGCTGGTCTACATCTCGCCCTACTTCGATCCCACCGCCAGCGCGGTCGACGAGTGGGTGCGCGTCCGCCAGGGGACCGACGGGGCTCTGGCGCTTGGCATGTGCCATGTCGTGGTCAAGCGCGGCATGGTCGATTCCGAGCATCTGCTGCGCACCACCAGCGGCCCGCTCCTGGTCCGCACCGACACCGGCAAATACCTGAAGGCTTCGGACTTGGCCGTCGACGGCGACGCCAAGACCTTCATGGTCTATGACCCGGCGGCCGGCAAGGCGGTACCCGACGTCTATTTCAGCGACAAGCCGGCACTGACGGGCGACTGGCCGGTGACGCTGAAAGACGGCAAGACGGTCACCTGCACCACCACCCATAGCCTGCTGCTGAAGACGCTGGACGACTACGATCCCAAGACCGTGTCCGAAATCACCGGCGTGCCGGCCAAGGACATCGAGCGTCTGGCCATCGAATACGCCTCGGCCAAGCCGGCCAGCATCTGGGCGGGGACCGGGATCAACCACTGGTACCACGGCGACCTGATGGGCCGCGCGGTCATCGAGCTGGCCTGCCTGACCGGCAATATCGGCAAGAACGGCGGCGGCGTCAGCCCCTGGGCCGGCCAGTACCTGATGCGCCTGAACCCGGCCGACTACTTCTTCCCGCTGAAGGAGGAAGGCAAGCCCGAACGCTGGCAGCCGGTGCCGCTGGACACCGCCTATGTGGTCAACGGCCCCACCGACACGATGTTCAACAAGGAGAAGCTGTGGCGGCAAATTCGCTGCATCTGGGCGGCCGGCGGCAACCTGCTGGGCGAGGCCTCGGACCAGAGCAACCTGATGCGCAAGGTGCTGCCGCAGATCGAGTTCATCGTCTCGCCGGAAATCGAGATGAGCACGACCGCCCAGTTGGCCGACATCGTACTGCCGGTGGTGAGCTGGTACGAGCTGCCGCTGGACATCGCCACCACCCCGGCGCACCCCTACATCCAGATGGCCGAGGGCTCGCTGCCGCCGATGTTCGAAGCCAAGACCGACATCGAAATCTACCATGAGGTCTGCAAGCGCCTGGGCTCCGGCGACGTCTACAAGTTCAATCACCCCGAAGCGGCCGCCGACCACCTGCTGAAGACCGGCGGGCCCAAGGTCAAGGGGATCACCCTCGAGCGGCTGAAGGCCGAGCGCGTCATCCGCGTCAATCTTCCCAGCGACCCCTACGCCTCGTTCACCGAGGAAATCGCCGGCAAGACCAAGTTCAAGACCGCCTCGGGCCGCCAGGAACTCTACAAGGACGAGGACCGCTTCCTGCAGTTCGGCGAGCAGTTGCCGATCCACAAGGAGCCGCACATGGCGACCCCCTATGGCACGTCGATGCCGTGGGCCGAGGCCAAGAAGCACAAGAACCCGGCGTTCGAAGCCTATCCGCTGGTCTATCATTCGCGCCACACCCGCTGGAGCGTCCACTCCTCGTGGCGGACCACCGACGAGATCCTCAAGCTCGACGATATCGGCCAGCCGTTGCTGGAACTCAATCCGGCGGATGCGGCCAAGCGCGACCTGGTCGCCGGGGATTGGGCGGTGGCCTACAACCAGCACGGATATGTCAAGGCCAAGGTCAAGCTGCGCGAGTCGGTGCCGCCGGGCGCCGTGGTGATCTATTTCGGCTGGCAGCGCGACCAGATCAAGGAAGGGCACTGGAACTCGCTGACCCACAACGACATCAACCCGATCCACGAAATCTACTTCATTCCCAACGTCTGGGGGCCCGTATCGGGGCACTTCGACCAGCTTTGTGAAGTCAAGAAGGCCTAGGGAGAGCGCCATGTCCGAGGAACTTTGGCAAAAGTACTACGGTCAGCCGAACCAGAAATACGGCAACCGCGTGCAATTCGGCATGCTGCTCGACATCAACAAGTGCCTGGGCTGCCATTCTTGCACGATGGCCTGCAAGTCCACTTGGACCAGTGGGCCGGGACAGGAGAACATGTACTGGAACAGCGTGTCGACCCAGCCCTACGGCAAGTATCCGCGCCGCAACGGCGCCAACGATCCGTCGAACTTCGACTACCGCTTTTCGAACCTGTACCAGGATGTCCCGAAGGGAAAATATCCCCAGCTCTGGCAGTTCTATCTGCCGCGGCCCTGCAACCACTGCTCCGACCCCGCTTGCCTGCCGGCCTGCCCGACCCGGTCGATCTACAAGAACGAGGACGGCATCGTCCTGATCGACCAGGACAAGTGCGAGGGGTTTCAGTACTGCGTGCGGGCCTGTCCCTATGACAAGATTTACTACAATTCGGTGACCAAGAAGTCGCAGAAGTGCGTGTTCTGCTTCCCGTTGCTGGAAAAGGGGCAGGAGCCGCAATGCGTCAAGAGCTGCGTCGGCAAAATCCGCATCTTCGGCAATTTGATGGACCCCGACAGCACCATCTCGCGAATGATCCGCGATCCTTCGCTGGGGGTGAAGCCTTACGACCCGCAGGCCAGCCTGAAGGCGACCCATCGGGTCATCACGCCCCAGCCGCGCCGCCAGTACAGGCCCGATTTCGCGACCGTTCCGTCGGTGTGGTACGTGCCGCCCAAGAATATTCCGCCCGAGGAGGTCGAGAAGTATTTCGGCTACGCCATGCACGGGCTGCTGGACGAGCCGCACCAGATCGAGGCACCCCTCAAGATGAAGGATATCTAGGCTATGGAGACGGCAACCATGACCGCAACGCAGTGCCCGCCGTCGAGGGCAGCCGAATTGGGCAGCCTTTACCATTTCCTGGAACTTGCGCTGGCACATCCCGGCGAGGACGGGTTCGACTACTTCCGCCGGCCCGAGACCGAACATGAGTTGGCGCGCCTGCTGTCCGGTCATCTCCCGCGGCACGCCGGGCCACCCCTGGCGGACTTCTTCGGCGGACTGCGCAAAGCCACCTTCGAGGAGGTCGAGGCGGCGTATATCTCGCTGTTTTCCGCGAATTTCCCCCAGGTGCCGTGCCCGCCCTACGGCTCGCTGTTCACCGCCGAGGACGACGGCAAGCGGTTGGAGGAGATGCTGGCGATCAAAGCGTTCTATGCCGAGAACGGGGTCGACGTCTCGGAAAGCTTCGACGACCTGCCCGACCATCTGTGCGTCGAACTGGAATTCCTGCAACTGCTGTGCTTCCGCGAGCACGATGCGGCGGCGGCGGGCGATGCCGAGTTGGCCGCGGCATTGCGCGGGCGGCAGGCGGTCTTCCTCGACCGCTTCGTGCTGCCATTCATGGAACGCCTGGCCGCTTTGGCGGCCAAGTTCGATGCCGACAATCCGTATTCGCACTTGCTCGATGCGACCCGCCTTCTGCTGACGGACCATCGCTCGCACCTTGGGGAGTGCCTGCCATGAAAAGCCTGATCGCCTTCCTTCTGACCGCCGCGATCGCAATTCCGGCGATCGCCGCCGAGCCGATGGCCGGCCCCCGCAAGATCGGCCAGGGGGTCTCGATCGCACGCGGCGAGCAGGTGTTTATCGAACTGTGCGCCAACTGCCACGGCATGAAGGGAAAGGGGGACGGGCCACGTTCGACCTATTTCCCCGAGGGCCAGTACATTCCCGATCTCACCATGTCCGGCTTCGTGCAAGGCCGCGACGAGGAACTGCTGGATGCCATCCGCCAGGGCCTCAACCGGCTGGATGAGCCGCTGCTGATCATGCCACAGTTCAAGTACATTCTGTCTGAAGACGACATCAAAAGCGCCCTGAAGTATGTCAAGACGTTGGCGGGCCCGGTGGAGA
>JADGAL010000133.1 GCA_015232025.1 Alphaproteobacteria bacterium | reverse complement strand
TAGTGGGTCTGCGGGATCTGCCCAACGCGCTCACCCTGTTGCGGCTCCTGACGGTGCCGCTGACCATGTGGTTGATGGTCGAGGGGCGGATGACGCCCGCCTTCTGGCTGTTCGTCGCGGCGGGCGTGACCGACGCGCTGGACGGCTTCCTGGCCCGCGTGCTGGACGCGCGCACCCAGCTCGGCCGCTATCTCGATCCGCTGGCCGACAAGGCGCTCTTGATCGGCATCTATCTGATGCTGGCGGTCACCGGCCATCTGCCCTGGTGGCTGGTGGCGCTGGTGATGGCGCGCGACGGGATGATCCTGACCGGCGCCTGGTTCGTCTATACGCGGTTCGGCGCCGCCGCCGTCAAGCCGTTGTTCATCAGCAAGGTCAACACGGCGGCGCAAATCCTGCTGGCCGCCCTGGTGCTGGCGGGGCTGGGCCTGGGGCTCGATCTGGGCTGGCTGATTCCGCTGGCGTTTTGGACGGTGGTCGCCACGACGCTCGCTTCTGGAGCGTCGTACGTGGTGCTAATATCGCGGCGTCTCCCACCGGCGAGCGATCGAATCGATCGTCGGTGAAGCCGCCATTGCGGCGGCGGCCAAGGGCGCCGGGGCGCCCGCTTAGGCTGAGGGACTATGAGGCGAGACGATTTATCGGCTCGCCGGTATTGACAGGAGCGTGCCGGGCCGATGAGCGGGGAAAGCAGAATCCGGTTTTGGCTGATCGGCTTGGCCGTTCTGTTCGTGCTGCTTTATTTGCTGCGCGGGGTGCTGCTGCCCTTCGTGGCCGGCATGGCGGTGGCCTATTTCCTGGACCCGGTGGTCGATCGCCTGCAACGCCTCGGGCTGTCGCGGCTGGCGTCGACCTCGCTGATCACGGCGGGGTTTCTGGCGGTCGCGCTGCTTGGCCTGCTGCTCGTGGTGCCGGTCTTGGAAAGCCAGATCGTGGGCTTCGCCACCCGGCTGCCGCGCTACGCGGCGGGGCTGGCCCAGCGCCTTGAACCGGTGATCGCGGCGGCGGCCGATTATCTCGACGCGTCCGACATCGAAAGGCTGCGCGCGGCGGCCGGCGAATACGCCGGCACGGCGGTGCGCTGGGCCGGGACGATGATCGGCAATCTGGTCACCGGCGGTCTGGCGCTGTTCAACATCCTGTCGCTGCTGTTCATCACGCCGGTGGTCGCCTTCTATCTGCTGCGCGACTGGGACGATATGACGTCGACCGTCGATTCCTGGCTGCCCCGCCGCAACGCCGAGGTGATCCGCGAGCAGTTGCGCGAAATCGACCGCACCCTGGCCGGCTTCGTGCGCGGGCAGGCCACGGTCTGCCTGGTGCTGGGGCTGTTCTACGCGTTGGGCCTGACCCTGGTCGGGCTGGATCTGGGGCTGATCGTCGGGCTGGGCGCGGGGCTGATCTCGTTCGTGCCCTATCTCGGCACCATCATCGGCTTCGTGATCGGCATCGGCCTCGCCGTGGCGCAAAGCCAGGGCTGGGCGCTGCCCGGCATGGTGGCCGGCGTGTTCCTGGTCGGACAGGTGCTGGAAGGCAACGTGCTGACCCCGCGGCTGGTCGGCGATCGGGTGGGGCTGCATCCGGTGTGGGTGATCTTCGCCATCCTGGCCGGCGGCGCGCTGTTCGGCTTTGTGGGCGTGCTGCTGGCGGTGCCGGTGGCGGCGGTGATCGGCGTGCTGGCCCGCTTCACCCTGAGGCGCTATTTGTCCAGCCCGCTTTACGACCCCTGATGGCGGGGCGCCAGCTTCCCCTCGATCTCGGCCATCGCGCCGCCTTCGAGGCCGCCGATTTCCTCGAGGCGCCGTCCAACGCCCAGGCGCTGGCCTGGTTGGCCCGCTGGCCGGACTGGCCGGGTCACGCCTCGTGCCTGTGGGGGCCGCCGGGTTGCGGCAAATCCCACCTCGCTTCGCTGTTCGCCGCCCGCCACGGCGCGACCATCCTGCCGGCCGCCGCGATCGAGCAGCCTCCCGGCGGCCATCTGGTGGTCGAGGACGCCGACCGGGGCGTCGACGAGGTCGCCCTGTTCCACCTGTTCAACGCCACGCGCGAGGCCGGCGCGTTTTTGCTGCTGACCGGGCGGGCGCCGCCGTCGCGCTGGGCGATCCGGCTGCCCGACCTCGCCTCGCGGCTGAACGCCATTCCCGCCGTCGCCATCCAGGCGCCGGACGACGCGTTGATGGCCGCCGTGCTGGTCAAGCTGTTCGCCGATCGTCAGTTGGAGGTCGGCGCCGGGGTGATCGACTGGCTGGTCACCCGCGGCGAGCGCTCGTTCGCGGCGGCCGGCGCGGTGGTCGCCCGACTCGACGCCCAGGCGCTGGCCGAGCGGCGCAACATCACGCTGCCCTTCGTGCGGGCGGTCATTCCAGATCGCGAGGCCGGATGAATCCGGTCAGCCGGGCGCAGCCGTCGTCCAGATCGGTCCACGACTCGATGTGCGCTTCGAGCACCGCCAGCGCGCCGGTCGGATATTTCTCGCGCAGCAGCGCCAATTCGGGCGAGGGGGCGCCGGCCAGGGTGGCGGCGAGGCGCTCGACTCCGGGATTGTGGCCGATCATCAGCACCGACTCGTGGTCGGGGGGCGTCTGGCGCAGGATGTTGAGCAAGGTCCGCGCGCTCGCCTCGTAGATGCGCGGCTCGATGGCGACCGGCGCGCCGTTCAGGCTGGACTTGACCCGGTCCAGCGTCTGGCGGGTGCGCAAGGCGGGCGAGCACAGAATCAGGCCGGGGCGGATGCCGTTGCGGGCGATGAACTCGCCCATCAGCGCGGCCGCCTGGCGCCCGCGCGTGTCCAATGGCCGGTCGATGTCATCGAGCGATGGGTCGTCGCGGCCCGATTTCGCGTGGCGGAGCAAATAAACCAGCTTCATGGCGGTTACCACCCTGTCGTTTATCGCCGAGGCGGCCATGACATCTTCGGGCCGAGGATATATAAACGTGCGAGCGGACGCCATGGTCCGAGTTGAGGAGGCAAGCCCTTGTCCAACGCAGACGTCGTCGAGCCGGGCAAAATCGACCTCGAATCCCGTGAACGGTTCATCAACCGCGAGCTTTCGTGGCTGGCGTTCAACACGCGCGTGCTCGAGGAGGCCTACAACCCCCGACACCCGCTGCTCGAGCGGTTGCGCTTTTTGTCGATCTCGGCCGCCAACCTGGACGAGTTCTACATGGTGCGGGTGGCCGGCCTCAAGGGCCAAGTCAACGCCGGGGTGATGACCCAAAGCCAGGACGGCCTGATCCCCGCCCAGCAACTCGCCGTCATCCACGAAAGCGCCGGGCATCTGCTCGAACAGCAGCAGGATTGCTGGCGCAAGCTGCGCGAAGAGATGCGCGGCGCCGGAATCTCGGTGATCGACAGGGGCGAACTCGACGCCGAGGACCGCGAATGGCTCGAGACGCGCTTCATGGAGCATGTCTTCCCGGTGCTCACCCCGCTGGCCATCGACCCGGCGCATCCGTTTCCGTTCCTGCCCAATCTCGGCTTCGCGCTGGTCCTGCATTTGACCCGCCTGGAAGATGGCGAGGTGCTGCGCGCCCTGGTGCCGCTGCCGCACCAGATCCAGCGCTTCGTGCGGCTGCCCGGCGACCAGATTCGCATGCTGCCGCTGGAGGAGATGGTCCGCATGTTCCTCGACCGGCTGTTCCCCGGATTCCGGGTTGACGCCGGCGGCGTGTTCCGGGTGATCCGCGACAGCGAGATGGAAATCGACGAAGAGGCCGAAGACCTGGTCCGCGTGTTCGAAACCGCTTTGAAGCGGCGCCGCCGCGGCCATTGCATCCGCCTGACCGTCAATCACGACATCGCCGAGGATTTGCTCGACCTCGTGATCGACGAGATGGAGGTGAAGCCCAGCGACGTCTTCCTGCTCGATGGGCTGCTGGGCATCGTCGACACCAAGCAGGTCATCACCGACGAACGGCCCGACCTGCTGTTCCCGCCCTACAACGCCCGCTTCCCCGAGCGCATCCGCGACTTCGCCGGGGATTGCTTCGCGGCGATCCGCAAGAAGGACATCGTCGTCCACCATCCCTTCGAAAGCTTCGACGTGGTGGTGCAGTTCATCCGTCAGGCGGCGCGCGATCCGCAGGTGGTGGCGATCAAGCAGACGCTTTACCGCACCAGCTTCGACTCGCCGATCGTCAAGGCGCTGATCGAGGCGGCCGAGGCGGGCAAGTCGGTGACCTGCATGGTCGAGTTGAAGGCCCGCTTCGACGAGGAGGCCAACATCCGCTGGGCGCGCGACCTGGAACGGGCCGGCGCGCAGGTGGTCTACGGCTTCCTTGAAATGAAGACCCACGCCAAGATTTCGCTGGTGGTGCGGCGCGAGGGCGGGGGATTGCGCTCCTACGTCCATTTCGGCACGGGCAATTATCACCCGATCACCGCCAAGGTCTATACGGACCTGTCCTTTTTCACCACCGATCCGGCGCTGTGCCGCGACGCCGCGAAGACCTTCAACTACATGACCGGCTACGCCCTGCCCGAACGGATGGAGAAGCTGTGCATCGCGCCGCTCAATCTGCGCGACCGCATCCTGACCCTGATCGACGCCGAGATCGCCCACGCCAAGGCCGGCAAGCCGGCGGCGATCTGGGCCAAGATGAATTCGGTGGTCGATCCCAAGATCATCGACGCGCTGTACCGCGCCTCGAAGGCCGGCGTTCAGATCGATCTGGTGGTGCGCGGCATCTGCTGCCTGCGGCCCGGCGTGCCCGGATTGTCGGAAAACATCCGGGTGAAGAGCATCGTCGGCCGCTTCCTTGAACATTCGCGAATCGCGGTGTTCGGCAACGGCCACAAGCTGCCCTCGAAGTTCGCCAAGGTGTTCATCTCGTCGGCCGACTGGATGACCCGCAACATGGAGGGCCGCGTCGAATCGCTGGTGCCGATCGAGAATCCCACCGTCCATCGGCAGGTGCTCGAGCAGATCATGATGGCCAATATGAAGGATGTCGCGCAAAGCTGGATTCTCGAGCCCGACGGCACCTACCGCCGGATGCCCAGCGGCGAGGGCGATTTCAACGCCCACCATTATTTCATGACCAATCCCAGCCTGTCGGGCCGCGGCAGCGCCATCGCGCGCAACAAACCGGCGGGCAGGTTGACGGTCAAGCATTGAGGGGTGCTTCGTGGGCGAGGGCGCAGCCAGCAGGCGGGACCGGGTTCGCCCGGTCGGCATCATCGACATCGGGTCGAACTCGATACGATTGGTGGTCTATGACCTGAACACCCGCACCCCGGTGCCCCGCTTCAACGAGAAGGCGGTCTGCGCGCTGGGTCAGAATTTGGGGCTGACGGGCCGCCTCGATGCCGACGGGGTGACTCTGGCTTTGGCCACGCTGGGCCGGTTCGCCCGACTGGCCGAGGCGATGAACCTCGAGCGGGTCGAGGTGCTGGCCACCGCGGCGGTGCGCGACGCCGCCGACGGCCCCGATTTCGTCGCCGCCATCGAACGGATTCCCGGACTCAAGGTGCGCGTGCTGACCGGCGGACACGAGGCCCGGCTGGCGGCGCTGGGCGTGCTGTGCGGCACGCCGGACGCCGAGGGCATGGTCGCCGATTTGGGCGGCGGCAGCCTGGAACTCATCCAGGTGCATGGCGGCGAGGTCGGCCGCCACGCCACCATGCCGCTGGGCGTGTTGCGATTGGCCGAGGCCGGCGGCCGCCCCAGGACCGAAGCGTTGATCGATTCGCATCTCGAAGGCGTGCCGTGGATCGCCGCCGGCCGCGGCGGCACGCTGTATGTGGTGGGCGGGGCGTGGCGCTCGATCGCCCGGCTGTGCATCGCGCAGACCGGGCACCCCCTGATGGTGCTCGACAATTTCACGCTCGAACGCGCCGAGGCGGTGCGGCTGATCGATCTGTTGTCCCTGCAAAGCCGCAAGTCGCTGGAAAAGGTGCGCGGCATCTCGAAGAAGCGCCTGCCCCATCTGCCCAACGCCGCGCTGCTGCTGGAAAAGGTGCTGCGCGCCGCGATGCCGTCGCGTCTGGTGTTCTCGGTCTACGGCATGCGCGAGGGGCAGTTCTTCAAGATGCTGCCCGAATCCTTGCGCGCCCAGGACGCCCTGATCGCCGCCTGCCGCCAATTGGCCCGCCAGTCGGGGCGCTTCCCCGAGCATGGCGACGAGATCCTGGACTGGATGGCGCCGCTGTTTCCCGACGAGTCGGCGGCCGCGCGGCGCTTGCGCCACGCCGCCTGCCTGCTCAGCGACTGCTTTTGGGCCGAGCATCCCGACTACCGCGCCGAGCAAGCGATGTTCCGCGTGCTGCGCCTGCCCTTCATGGGCATGGGCCACCGCGACCGCGCCTTCCTGGCGGTGGCCATCCACAACCGCCATGCCGGCGAGGACGGCGCCGCCCAGGCCATCACCGGCCTCTTGAGCGAGGAGGAATTGCGCGAAGCCCGCCTGGTCGGCCTGGCCACCCGGCTGGCCCACACCCTCTCGGGCGGCGTGCCGGGGCTGATCGGGCTGACCCGCGTGGCGATCGAGGGACGCGCCCTGGTGCTGGAGGTGCCGGCCAGCGACCCCGCCTTCCTGCCCGAACTCACCGACCGCCGCGCCGACCGCTTGGCCCGCGCGCTGGGCTGCGACTCGTTGGATATGCGGCGGGTGTAGCGAAACTCAGTTCGCCGCCGCGCCCTGATCCTTGCGGGCCGCGACCTTGACCGGCGCGACCTGGGCCAGCATGCGGTCGGTCTGCTTGCGGGCCTCGGCGAAGCGGCCGAGTTCCGCGCCGTCCAGCTTGCGGCCCGAGGCGAATTTGACGCTCAGCGGGTTGACCTGACGGCCCTTGGACAGCAGCTCGTAATGAAGATGCGGGCCGGTCGAGCGGCCGGTCGAGCCGACATAGCCGACCACCTCGCCTTGGCGGACCTTGGCTCCCTCGCGGATGCCCTGGGCGAAGCGCGACATGTGCGCATAGGCCGACGCGTATTCCGGGGTGTGCTGAATCCGCACGTAATAGCCATAGCCGCCATTCGGCCCGGCCATCGTCACGGTGCCCGCGCCGGCGGCGCGGATCGGCGTGCCGGTCGGCACCGCGAAGTCGACGCCCTGGTGCATCTTGGTGTAGCCGAGAATCGGGTGGCGGCGGTTGCCGAAACCCGACGAGATGCGTGCGCCATCGACCGGGGTGCGCAGCAGCGCCTTGCGCACGCTCTCGCCGGTCGGGGTGTAGTAGTCGGCCTCGCCCGAGGCGTCGAGCCAGCGATAAAGCCGCAACGCCTGCCCGTCATTGTTCAGGCGGATGAATCGGATATCGCCCTCGCGCACGACATTGCCGCGATTGTCGGTGAAGCGGTCGAAGGCCACCTCGAAGCTGTCGCCCGGATGGATGTCGCGCTGGAAGTCGATGTCGTAGGACAGCGCGGCGATCATCTCGACCACCACCGTGGCGGGGATGCCCAGCGACGACGCGGTCTCGAACAGGCTCGAGCGGATGGTGCCCTGGAAGCGCACGGTCTCGGCGCTGGTCGGGGCGGTCACCTGGCTGGCCTCGAATCCCTGGTCGGCGCGCGTGGCGGCCACCTGGCGGTCGGCGACCGGGTTCAGCACCACGCCGTTGAAGGCGCCGGCCCCCAATCCATCGGCGGTGCGGTCGAACGTCACGGTGACCTGCTGGCCGGCCCTCAGGTCGCGCGGGTTATAGACCTCGCGCAACGCGTCGACCGCCTCGTGCGCCTCGGCGCGGCCAACCCCGGCGCGCAGCAGCAGGTCGAGAAGGGTGTCGCCGCGGCTGGCCTGGACGACGTGGCGGATGGGATGCGAGGCCTCGTCCTCGAGATCGCCGTCGGCGCGGGCGAAGGAGGGGTTGGCGTAGGGAAGCTCGGATTCCAGTTCGGCGATCGGGGCCGCGTCGCGCGGCCGAGCCGGCGTCGAGGGCTGGCCCGCCAGTTCTCCGGCGGGAGCCGGGGATGGCAGGGACGAATGCGCCGCCGACTGGAGGGCGACGGGCGCCGCGTGGCGCGGGGGCGTACCGGTTCCCACCGCCAGCCAGGCCGTCGCCGCTCCCACCACCAAGCCGCAGCCGGTGGCCAGCGCGAAGGGCCTGCGCGATCCGAATCCCATCAACAAGCCTCCACCATAATGGACGCGACTGCCTGAGGCGGGGCGGGACGAAGCCCCCGCGAAATGGCGGAAACGTCCAGCTCCGAAGCGGTTATCCCCAATTCCTGGCCGCATGGCAAGGATGAGATGACCTTTTGTCGAAAGAAGACCTTGACGGGGGAAGGCCGGACGATTAGATATCGCCTCCCCGACGGACCGAGTGGTTCGGAAGGGGGCGGGTGGCAGCGGGTTTCGACCGGCGATCATCCGGGGGAAAGAAGGCGGTTTCGACCGACGACCGACCCCGAAAAAAAAGGTGTTGACGAGGTCGCCGCCGGGGCGTAAAAGCCGGCCTCCGCAGCGGGGAAGACCCGACGCGGTGGAGAGGCTCCGGCCTCCAGCTCTTTGACAAGTAAATATGGAAGGGATGTGCAGGCGGCGGCGGACCGAAAACGGTTCGCAACCAAGAGCACATCGCGTACGCTTAATCACAGTGACGCTTGTGAGTTTTTGGATGCGGACCTTGAATTCCTGGTGAAAACCGGGAAGTCAACTTGAGAGTTTGATCC
>JADGAL010000132.1 GCA_015232025.1 Alphaproteobacteria bacterium | reverse complement strand
GAGCGCGGCGAGGGCCGCGCCGATGGCTTCACACTGGACGGAGTCGGTGGTGACGCGGAGGGCGTCGAGCAGCGCGTCGGCGCGGTGGTCGGGTTGTTCGAGGTGGGGCGCGAGCGCGGCGAGGGCCGCGCCGATGGCTTCACACTGGACGGAGTCGGTGGTGACGCGGAGGGCGTCGAGCAGCGCGTCGGCGCGGTGGTCGGGTTGTTCGAGGTGGGGCGCGAGCGCGGCGAGGGCCTCGCCGATGGCTCGGCACTGGTCGGAATCGGTGGTGACGCGGAGGGCGGCGATAAGCGAAACACCATCAAGGGGCAGGTCAAGCACGATGCCCAACAAACAGCGTGCGCGCAGCGATGGTCGAGGTTCATCGTCGCGCGGCGGCATCGCGATCCAGGCGGCGACCCGCCGATAGCGTTTCGGATCGACCCCGAACAGTCCGTAAGCCGTACTTTTCATCGATCGCAGGAGCGCTTCGGCGCAATCGACCCTCGTCATGAGGAAGGCTACCATCCTATCGCGAACCCGCGACGGGATCGACGGTAGGGACTCAATCGCTTCCTCGTGGCCATGTTCGCCGCGCAGTCTGGACCACAGGTCCCGGGCGCGCGTGTTGGCCAGCATCCGCTGGGCGTAGTCCAAAACGCCCGGATCGATCTCGGGGAGGGCAAGCATGCCCTCGGCCGTCGCGACCTGGGTCGGATTCCAGGTGTCGTCCGGACCGCTTGCCGCCATTTGGCGGCGGAGGTCGGCTTCCCAGACGCGAAGGGCGCGGACTTCGTTCAACCATGCCGCCAGCGTGGCCCAATTGCGAATCAGGGCTTCGTGGAGGATTTCGACCGTGGCATCGCCATTGGCGCGATCCTGGTCGATGAGCAGCAGCCAAGTGCCCTCGGCCGCGAAGGTCTGGGCGACGTTCCAAAGCTCGCCCAATTCCGCTCGGGTGGCGGTGCGTTTGGTGTCGTGCGCAATGCCGGCCTCGGTTACGGTCACGAGATGTCTGGTGAACAGGATGCGGGCGCGCTCGCGGTCGCCATCGTCCATCTTCGCCAGCACCGCGTCGGCGCACTCGCCCAGCACGCCTTCCAGGCCGCCGCAGGCGGTCAGCATGGTGGCGGGGATGACCGCTCCCTTCTGCGTGGGCCAGAGTTGGTGCAGGGCGTATTGCAGCAGAGGCAGCAGGCCGGGGCTTCGGTCGACCTGTCCGATCAGGTCTCCATCCACTCCGTCGGCGAATGTGACGCCGAGTTCGCGCGCCGGTCCCTGGACCGCGTCGGCCAGTTCGGGGCGGGTCATTCGGGTCAGGTGTATCCGGGATCGATTTAGGAGGTGGCGCGCGCAGGCCAGCCCGTCGATCGCGTCGACATAGTCGGAACGCAGGGTGAGCACGGCGCGCAGGCCGGTCTTGCCGCGGCAATGCTCGTTCAGGTGCGTCAGGATGCCATCGAACGCCACTCGCTCGGTGTCCGAGGCGAGGGTGACGAGTTCCTCGAACTGATCGAGAACGACCAGGACTGGCGCGTCCCGCAGCAGTTCGTCGACATGATCGAGCGCGCTCGAAATGTCGTCGCGGAACAGGGTTTCCAGCGACTTGGCGCGATCGGCGCGGTCGCCTGCCGCGGCGCCCGGATACAGCAGGCTGGCCAGTTCTCGCGCGAGGTTGTGAGCCGGTCTGTCTCCGATGCGGCACGAGGCGATCCGCCAGCCCTCCTTCTGTTTGGCCGGAACGACGCCGGCCTTCACGACGGACGACTTGCCGCACCCCGAGGCGCCGATGATGGCGACCACCGCTTCGCTTTCAAGCCTTTCCAAAATATCCGTGACGAAGCTGTCGCGTCCTCGGAACCATCGCGCCGACTCGGCGTCGAACGCGGCCAGTCCGCGGTAGGGTTTGGCGAGCGGCGGCCAGCCACGCTCGATGTCGTCGACGGGCAGAAGATAGGCCAACCGGTCCTCCGGCTCCGGCCCGGTGGCGTTGGCCATGCCAATGACAGATCCGTTCGCGACCGCCGGGACGCCGGAGAATCCTTGTTCCACGAAATACTTGTGGCTGTCCGTCGGGCGGATTTCGAGGAGTCCGTCGCCCGTCCTTCCCCAGATGACACCTCGTTCGGTTCGACCGCTTGGAAACCCTGCGGGGAACCCGAAGGCTTCGAAATCCGCGTCGTCGTGCGCGGGCGATGACGCCAATTTCATCGGACGAACGCCGGCCGCCTTGCCGGGATCGATCTCAAGGGCCGCGATGTCGAGGTCGAATGGGCGCCATCGCGAAATGCGCGCGGTGATTCCCTGCGACCGGTAGGGCGGAAAAACCACCTCGACCGTGGCGTCGGCGGGTGGCGCGTCGTCGGTTGTTCGTCCCAGCGCATTCCTGACCACATGGGCGCAGGTCAGCACCACGCCGGGGGCGGCGAGAAAGCCGCCGCCGCAAATGCGCGATCCGCTCAGGATTTGGACGACGGCTTCGTGGTTCACCCGCGACGCGTCCATTTGAGGGTCACCTTCAGGTGACTTTCGGCTTCCGCCGAGGCGAGGATCACGCCAGCTTTGCCGGTCAGCTTGAGTCCGAATTCGACGGTCGCCTCGTTTGGCGCGACCTTCTCGATCTGCGCCATCACGGCGCGGGCGATCGGCTCGAGTCCGGCGATCGAGTCGAGGAAGGTGGTCTCCGCCTTGCGGGGACCGCCTGTCACGTTCGACGCCTCGCGCCGCCCGGAATGGTCGTCGGCCACCTCGACCAGGATCGGGCCGCTCTCGGAGTCGAACTCGACCAACATCTTGCCGGACATGGACAATTCTCCTGACGCTTGCGCGCCAGGATCATGCCGAAAGTCGAGTCGTGTCAATCTTGATTGAAATCGTCCCGAGCCATCACACCTCGGCGATGATCTCGTTGAAGCGACGCACGGCGGCGGCGGGGCCGTCGGGGTGGTTCCACACGCCCGACGAGACCGCCAGGAAGTCGGCGCCGGCTTCGATCAGGGGGCGGCAGTTGTCGACGGTGATGCCGCCGATCGCCACGCAGGGCACCGTCATCATCTCGGCCCACCAGCGCAGCAATTCGATGTCGGCGGTGGTGGCGGCGTCCTTGGTGGTGGTCGGGAAGAAGGCGCCGAAGGCCACGTAGTCGGCGCCGGCTTCGGCGGCGTCCATCGCCAGGTGGCGCGAGTCGTGGCAGGTCACGCCGACGATCGCCTCGGGGCCGACCGCTTTGCGGGCCTGGGCGTAGGGCGCGTCGCCCTGGCCGACATGGACCCCGTCGCATCCGCCCTCGAAGGCGAGGTCGGGGCGGTCGTTCAGGATGAAGGCCACGTCGCGCCGCTGGGTGGGCGGGCGCAGCATGTCGATGGCGCGGTTGATCGCGGCGTCGTCGACACCCTTGAGGCGCAGTTGCAGGGCCGCCACGTCGCCCGCGTCGAGGGCCTGTTCCAGAAACGGCATGAGGTCGCGCGGCTCGAAGGCGGGCGGCGTGATCAGGTAAAGGCGAGTCTCGGCGATGGGTCGCGTCCTTGTTCAAGCGTTTGTCGGATGCCCGAAGATACTCACGAAACCGCCCCGGTCAAAGGGCGATCCGCTCGCGGGCGCCCCGTTCGGCGGCCAGCAGGGTGCCGACCAGCGACGAGTCTTGCAGGCGCAGGCTTCCCAGCCGCTCCAGCACGCCCAGCCGCAGGGCGGCCAGTTCGCGGTCGGCTTCCTCGTGGTCGGCGCGGCCCTCGATCAGGCGGCGTTCGATGGCCGCCACCTCGGCGATGCGGGTCTTGATCTCGGCGTCGTGGAACTCCTCGCGGATCGGCTTGCCGCGGAACCAGCGGACGGCGATCAGCATGCCCGACACCATCGAGAAGGCGAGGCCGGCGGCGGCCTTGAGCTGCTCCATCACCTCAGGTGACAGCAGCGGGTCCTTGCGCGCCGTGAAGGCCAGCGTGCCGGGCGACAGCGGGAAGCCCGAGGGCAGCGCGATGTTTTCCTCGTCCAACACGATCCGCGACTGGCTGGCCACCGCCGGGCTGTACAGCGCTTCAAGCACCGCCTGGACGGCGCGCGGCGGCACGTTGGCGTTGGCCAAGAGATGCAGGTTGACGCCCACCGTCTTGATGTCGCGCTCGGGGACCGGCGGGTCGATGCCGTAGGTGTAGGCGAGCACGGTGGCGTCGGCCACCCAGCCCATCCGCAGGGCCAGCGAGCCGGGGAAGGGGATCTCCAGCAGGCGGTAGCCGCGCTCCTTGACCAGGAAATCGGCGATGAAGGAGGGCTGGAACGAGACGTTGACCACCACGTCGGGCAATTGCTCGCGCCGCATGGTGATGATGCGGTCGTTGCTGAAATTGGTCTCGACGTAATCGACGCCCTCTTCGAGTCCCGACGAGCGCAGGATGCTTTGCGCGACCACGCGGGTTCCGCCCGCCTTGCCGCCCAGATTGATGACCTTGCCGCGCAGATCGTGAACCGTCTCGATGCCCGGTTTGACGATGAAATGGATCAACTCGGGGGCCAGGGTGGCGACGTGGACCACGTCGTCGAAGCCGGGCTCCAGCCCGCCTTGCGACAGGGCGAGGTCGAGTTCGCCGGATTCCAGCATCTCCAGCGCCTGGATGCTGCCCTTGGTCGGCACGATCTTCAGGGTCACGCCCTCGTCGGCGGCGACCTCTTGCAGAACCTTGGCGAGGAAGTGGCGGTTGCCGGTGATCTCGCCGCCGGTGATGGTCAGGTGGTGGCGGCGTGGCAGCAGATCGTAGACGAACCAGCCGGCGGCGCCCAGGAAGGCGGCGATCAGCAGCACGCCCACCGCCTTGCGCGCCAGTTCGCTGTTCTGGGTGCGCGCCAATACGCCTTCCAGGGCCTTGGTGTAGTCTTCCTCTTCGGACATCCCAATTTCCCCTTCAACGAACCGCGATCAAGCCCATGGTCTCGAAAAGCGCCTGCCCCTCGCGCCCCATGGCGAAGGCCAGGAACGCGTCCGTCGCCGCGCCCTTGCGCGTGCCGTGGGTCACGCAGAAGAACGAGCGGGTGAAGGGATATCGCCCCGACAGGATGGTGGCGCGGCTCATCGCGACGTTGTCGATCGCCAGCACCTTGACGGCCGGGGTGACGTCGTGCAGCGCCAGGAAGCCGATGCCGTCGGGATCGGCGGCGATCTTGTCGCGCATCGCGGCGCCGCTGTCGACGATGGTGGCGCCGGGCGCCATCTCGGCGTGATCGAGCACCAGCTTGTCGACCGCCTTCTGGGTCGCCGCGTCGGGCTTGCGGCGATAAAGGCGGAGCGGGGCCTTGCCCTCGCGCAGGATGGCGAAGGCCTCCTTGCGGGTCAGGCCGGACAGCGGATTGGCGGGATTGACCACCAGTCCGATGGCGTCGCGCGCCACCAGATGCGAGCGGGTCAGCTTGTCGTCCTCGGAGGGCGTCAACTCGCGCGAGGCCAGGGCGAGGTCGATGGCGCCGCGCGCCAAGGCCAGCAGCCCCGGCACCGTGCCGCCCGCCTCGACCACCACATCGACATGGGGATTGGCCTTGGCGAAGGCGTCGGCCAGCTTGGTGGCGTAGGGGGCGAATTCCTCGGACCCGGCGATCAGCAGGGATTGGCGATGCTCGGCCCCGAAATCCAGCGAGGTGGTGGCGCCGCCCAGGAAAACGACCGCCGCCGCGCCGCCGCCGATCATGAATAGCCGTCGTCCGATGGTCATCGTCCGCATTTCCTCACTTGAGCGGCAGCAAGCCGGTTTGACCCAGCGCCGCCTGCGCCTCGGCCGATAGGAAGTGGGCGACGAAGTGCCGCACGGCCGGCCCGGCGGACTCGGTGGTGACCAGCGCCAGTTGGCGGCGCAGGGGATAGCCCCCGTCGCGGATGGCCTCGGGGGTGGCCGCGATCCCATCGATCGCCAGCGCCTTGACCGTCGAGTCGACGGCGCCGAGCGCGAGATAGCCGATCGCCGAGGGCTCGGCCGCCACCTTCGCCGCCATCGCCTTGGCGGACAGGATCTCGGCCTTGGGCGTCTGGATGCGGTCGCCGAGCACGGCCTCCCGCCATGCGGCGGCGGTGCCCGAATTGGTCGGCAGGGCGAGCACCAGCCAATCGCCGCGCGCCCCGCCATAGATCGCGCCGAGTTGCTCCATCGACAGCGACGCCACGGGATTGGTGGGATGGACCACCGGCACCACCGCGTCCAAGGCCACCGGCTCGACACGCGGCGAGATTTTCAGCGTCTGGGCGCGCTTGGCCGTCTCGGCGGGAATGTCGGCCGAGATCATCGCGATATCGACGGTGCCGTCGAGCAGGCCCTTCAACCCCGGCCCGCTGTCGCCGTCGCGGACCACGATGGTCACGCCGGGATGGCTGGCCATGTAGGCCTCGGCGATGCGCTGGGCGGCGGGAACCAGCGCGCGGCTGCCCCGCAGATGAATGGCCCCATCGGCCGCCCAGGCCGGCTGCGCGGCGAACAGGCCGGCCGCCAACAACCACGCGACGCGCGTCATTCCCGTCCTCCCGACGATGGCGGGCCGACGAGGAACCGGCCGCGCCCGATCATCCGAAGGTAATACGGCGCCGTGGGGCTGTCACGGACATCCGGCGCCATCGGGGCGCTGGGATCGCAATGCCTCGACAAGGCGGCTGACAACCACAAGCGCCTCGGTCAGTTCTTCGGGGCTTGGGACCGCTTCGGAAAAATCCTCGGAAGGATAGCGATAGGCGATATTCCAGACTGTCCATACATCAATGTTTTCAATGAGGTCTGTGACGGCCGGATATGCGGTGGCAACCGACGCTCCCAACTCCGCCAAGTCGTGCGTCTTGCGTACAATCCTTCCCGCGCTCACCAGAAAGCCCTTCAACAGCTTCTCCGCCGCCTGTTGGCAGTGAAACGCCGCCACGTCCAGCAACGGTGGATCAGCGGCGAGGCACACGGCTGCCGCCCGATGATCGATTTGGGCATGGGCGATCCATCGCTCGACCTCAAGCCAGACTGCGGCACTGTCAGGCGCGTTCATAGACCACCACCCCCTCATGGGACGCGGCGTAAGATAGGGTTCCGGTGATGTCGCGTTTGCGTTGGAACACCGACTCACGGCACGGGAAAACATCGGCCGCCGAGTTATAGCCGCGGCGGGACTCGAATCCGGCTTTCAACGTCAGCTTTTCGGGCGGCGTGTCATCGTCCAGGATCACCAGAAGATCGATGTCGCTATCCGGCCCGCCGTCGCCGCGGGCTTGCGATCCGAACAGGATGATCCGGCGGGGATGAAAATACGCCACCACGGAATCGAGTAGTTCGGCCGGTACGGTCACCTGACCCATGAGGCTGATTTCCCGAGCGGCCCGACGGAAGCGGAATGATGGCATCCCGCCGGGCGCGCTTCAAGCGCCTCAGCTTTTGCCGAGCAGGATGGCGATCGCCTCGTCCAGCATGGCCAGGGCCTCTTCGCGTGGGCGCTGGAAGACGTTGCGGCCGATGATCGAGCCGAAGCCGCCGCCGTCGCGGATCGCCCGGATGTCGTCGAGCACCGAGTCGCGGTCCTTTTGGGCGCCACCCGAGAAGATCACGATGCGCCGTCCGGCGAAGGCCGATTGCACGACGTGGCGCACCCGGTCGGGCAGGGTGTCGCGGGGGATATGGCGGTCCTCGTAGACCTTGCGGGCGGCGTCTTGTTCCAGTTCGGCGGTGGGCAGCTTGACCTTGATGACGTGGGCGCCCAGCAGCGCCGCCATGTGGGCGCCATAGGCGATGACGTCCAGCGCGGTCTCGCCCGCGCCGCTTAAGGAGCCGCCGCGCGGATAGGACCACACCACCACGGCCAGTCCGTGCGCCTTGGCCTCGGCGGCCAGATCGCGCAAATCCTCCATCATCTCGTATTGCGAATCCGAGCCGGGATAAAGGGTGAAGCCGATCGCCGAGCAGCCCAGCCGCAGCGCGTCCTGGACCGAGCCGGTCACCGCCTGGGTGGCGCCCCGCTTGTCCTGGGCCAGGGAATTGGCGCTGTTGACCTTCAAGATGGTGGGGATGGCGCCGGCCCAGGTGGCGGCGGCGGCCTCGATCATGCCCAGCGGCGCGGCATAGGCCGACAGGCCGGCCTCGACGGCCAGCGAGAAATGGTAATGCGGATCATAGGCGGCCGGATTGGCGGCGAAGCTGCGCGCCGGCCCGTGCTCGAAGCCCTGGTCGACCGGCAGGATCAGCAGCTTGCCGCTGCCGCCCAGCCGCCCGGCGGTCAACAGCCGCGCCAGATTGGCGCGGGTGCCGGGATTGTCCGATTCGTAAAAGCCCAAGATCCGTTTCACGTCCGCGCCGAGTCGCATCGCTTGCCTCCGTCACAGGGGATGGCTCCCAGATGGAGGTGCGGCGCGCCGATGCAATCCGCTCAGCCGCCCAGCCAGGCGCGGCAGGCGGCCTCGGGATCGGGATGGTCGAGAAGATCGAGGGTCGGCGCCTCGTTTTGATCGTCCAACAGCGCGCCCATCGCGGTCAGCCGGTCGCGCATCTCGGGCGGGGCGTCGATGCGCAGATGGCGCAGGCCTAAGCGCAAGGCGGCCAGAGCCGCGCCGGGCGCGTCGGCGCAGTCGAGCACCGCCTCGCACGCCGCCTCGGGGCAGGCGGCGCGGGCCTGGGCGACCACCTCGCGGAACCAC
>JADGAL010000131.1 GCA_015232025.1 Alphaproteobacteria bacterium | reverse complement strand
CGGCGCCGTGGCGCTCCTCGAGCGCATTCAGCCGACGGCGGCTCTGAAGGTCGTCGCTGCTCATCCCGTTCTCCTTTGCTTCACGGTACCCATGACCACATTTCGATCGTTCCGAACCGCACGAACAGGCGGCTGAACGCTTCCCAGGCGGGCATCTCGCGCGCCGCCACCTTGGCATAGCCGGTCATCCCGCTGTGCAGGCGGCCTTCCGTATTGGGAATGTCGCTGAGCACCCGCACCACCGAGCCGAATTCGCGCTTCTCGGCGACCGGCGCCATGCTGGCGACCCGGCCGTCGAGCGTCTCGACGCTTTCGCCCCACAGGCGCAGGCGCACGGCGGCACCCGCCTTGACGGCGAGAATGTCGGTTTCGGGAACCTCGATCTCGGCGCGCATCAGCCGCGAATCCTCGATCTGCAGCAGCAGGTCGCCCTCCTTGGCCCAGCTTCCCAGCAGGAATTGCGGGTTGCGGCTGGCCACCCGGCCACTGATCGGCGCCACCAGCCGCGCCCGGCCGACCTGCTCGCTCCAGTAGCTGCGCTGGCTGTCGAGCTGCCTCACCTTGGCTTCGGCGGCGTCGAATTCGGGCTGGCGGGCGACCGCCGAGACCAGGGCCAGTTCGGCTTGCGCGGTCGCCAAGCCGGCTTCGGCCTCTTGCAGGGCGCCTTGCGCCGCGTCGGCGTCTTTGCGCGAGATGGCGCTGGTGCGCAACAGGTCGGCGGCGCGGGCGGCGTCGAGCTTGGCGAAGCGGGCCGCCACCTCGGCGCGCGAAACCTCCTTGCGCGCCTTGTCGACCGCCTCGGGCTTGGGCCCCTGGCGCAGCAGATCGAGGTCGGCGCGCGCCTGGGCGAGCTGCGCCTCGGTGGCCGCGAGTTGGGCCTTCAGTTCCCAATCCGAAAGCGTGGCGACCAGGTCGCCGGCCTCGACCCATTGGCCCTCTTCGACCATCACCTGGGTCACCTGGCCCTCGAAACGCGCCCGCACCTCGGCCCGTTTGGCCGGCTGCAAGGTGAAGCCGCCGCCGGTTTCGTAGGCGTAGGGCTGGAACGCCGCCACCCCCAGCGCCACCGCCAAGGCCAGCCACACCACTTGCCCCAGGCCGATTCGCCGCGGCTGCGCGACCGCCGCCGCGCGGCCGCGATTGCGCCGCGCCGTGACGTTGACCCGCAGCCACCACAAAAAGATCGCCAGCAGGGCCAGGAAAATGGCCGCGCCGGCCCCCTGGAAGCGATTTTCGAGCGCCATGCCGGCGAACAGGATCACCGCCACCACGACAAAGCCCAGCCACAGCGCCGACGCCACCGCGAAGGAGGTCAGGCCCGCCGCCTCGCCGGCGCTCATCGCCTCGGGCACGGACCCGCCCGTCAGGCGCAGCCACAGCAGCCGGAAGGCGCGGTCGCGCAGCTTGGGCTGCTCGAGCCAGACGCCGAGCAGGCGCTGGCCATCGGCCGGCCACAACGGGTTGGCGGTGAACAGGAAGGCGCCCAGCGACGTGTTGCCCAGCACCAGCAGGAAATTGGATAGGGTCGATCCCGAGCGCGCGAACAGCAGCCAGCCGAGCAGCCCGACCTGGAAGATGGCCAGCTTGACCAGCAAGGGGGTCGCCCAGATCCATAGCTGGGCCGGCCGCGACAGGCCGCGCACCGCGCTGCGGTCGATGAAGACGCGCGGATGCAGGGCGAGCGTCAGCCTGAGTCCCAGTTGCGAGACGTCGGCGCCGAATCCCCGGATCACCACGCCCTGCATGAGCCGGCCGACCAGGCTGATCACCAGAAAGCCCAGAACCAAGTGGATCAGGAACCAATTCGGCCCGATCGCCAGGGCGAATTGACGGGCGATCTCGCCCTGGTGGTGGAACGAGGCCAGAACGGTCACCGCCATTCCGGGGATCAGCAGCCAAACCAGCGACCGCAACGGCCCGAGCAGCGCGGCGGCGGCGCCCAGCACCGCGTTGGGGTCGAACAGCCCCACCCGGCCCGGCGCCTTGGCGGCGGCCGGTGGCGGCGCGACGTCGTCTTCGATGTCGTCCAAGGGATCGGCGGCGGGGGGCGCCTCGGGCGGTGGCGCGAGCAGCCCCAGGCGCGCCAGTTCGGCGGCGAAGGCGTCCCATTGGTGGCGGGGCATGGCGAGGCCGAATCGCGCGGCGAAGGCGCCCGACACCGAATCGAAGTCACGTCCCTCGGTCATGGCGCGGCAGAGGAACCATTCCTCTTCGCCGAAGCGCGCGGTGCCCCGGCCGCCAGGAATTTCAACCAGATAATGCCGCCGGCTGGTCTTCGGATGGATTATCTCGGTGACGCGCAAATCCGGCGCCCGCGCGTCGGGGCGCGCGTTGTCGAACCGGGGTTCCGGGTTGCTTTCGGCGGCATCCATGAACGACAGCGTAAGAGCCTTTCGAGGCGTAAATCAAGGCGTCCGCTGGGCGAAAAAAAAAGGGGACGGCCGAAGCCGTCCCCCTCTTCCGGAAAGCGCCTGATCAGAAGGTCAGGTGCAGGCCGGTGATGGCCGACCAGCCATCGTTGTCGCTGGTGCCTTCGTCGTCATACTCGATGTAGCCGACGTTGGCGATCAGGTTGACGCCCGGGCCCATCGTGTAGCGGCCACCGATGTTCCAGTTGGTGACCTCGTCGTCGTCGCGGTCAGCCGCCGAGCCAGCCAGCTCGGAGGTGAAGTAGTCGACGCTGACGGCGTAGGGGCCGTTCGCATACTGCAGGCCGAGAGCCCAAGCCAGACCATCGGCCGCGCCATCGCCACCGCCAACGGCGTCCTGGTTGATGATGCGGACGCCGCCACCGGCGGTGAAGCCGGCGTAGCCGAACTGGCCACCCAGGCTGATTTCGTCATGATCGTCGAGGCCAACGCCATCAACGTCGGCGACGGCGTAGCCGGCCGACAGCTTCAGGGTGGCGCCCGAGAACTCGCCGTTGTAGGCGCCGGTCACACCGAACACGTTGCTGATCGTGCTGTTGGTGTCGAACATCGCGTGGGCGTCGCCGCTCGCGCTGTCGATGCCGGCCTTCCAAACGGCGCCCAGCGTGAAGCCCGCGAAGGACGGGGCCACGTAGGTGATGCCTTCGGCGTCGCCGTCGGTGTCGATGGCGGTGGTCGAAACCATCGTCACGCCGGGGTTACGGACCCAAGCGCCCGACAGCAGGCCGTGCGTGGCGTCCTGGCTGAGGCCGGCGGCCGAGGGGGCCGTGACGTGCAGCAGGTAGGCGCCGTTGTTCTCGGAACCGACGATGAACGTGCCGAAGCCCGTGCCGACGGTGATGTAGCTCTCGTCGATGATGTCGGCCGTGTTGCCGGTGGTGACCGAGCCGGCCGAGGCGAATTCGCCGGTGCTGGTGGTCGTCGTGGTGTAGACGGTCGAACCCCTCACGGTGCGCGCCGTGGTCGTGCTGTTGCTGACCACGTTCACGTCGTTGCGGTTGCCGGAGACGGGCACGCCAACGGAGGTGGTGGTGGCGGTGGCGGCGGGGGAGGAGTTGGACTCGCCACCGGCTTCGAGCTGGACGTCGATCGCAACGGTGATGCCGTTGTCGAGCTTGGTCGAGCCCTTGAAGAACACTTCGTTGTCGCCCTTGACGTCGAAGTTGGTGTAGTCACGGGTGCCTTCGAAGGTGTCGTCCTGGTCGGCGTAACCGAACAGCCACTTGCTGTAGCCACCCAGGCCCAGCTTGATGGGGTCGGCGGCCTGAGCGCCGGCCGAAACGGTCAGCGCGACGGCGGCGGCGCCAGCGAACAGAATCTTCTTCATGCTATCTCCTTCTCGTCGTTTGTTCGGTCGCAGCCCCCCTTTGGACTACCCCGATATCGCAACTCGTTCGATGGGATGAGAAAGCCACGCGCAAACGGGCAAGTCAAGAAAGCCCAGGGCGGTTGTGTGGCGAAAGCCGCGCACTGTGGCGCCAAAGCAACAGGTGCGATTCCGACCATCGCTTTCGGGCGGTCGCGCACCTGACGCTTAACACCGCGCGCGGGATAGGGTAAGCCTATCCACCACACGGCCCAATGATTCGATCAGCAAGGTAGCGATGGCTTCGAAAGCGAGAACGACCGCGGTGTTCGCCGGCTTGGCCACGGTGCTGGCGCTAGGCGCCTGCCAAGGCACCGAGACCGTCTACCCCAAACGCAATCCCGGCGAGACCGCGCCGACCTATAGCCAGGAACGCGAACGCGACACCATCTTCGGCCCCGGCGGCATCAACCTGTTCGGCGGCAAGAAAAAGGACGAGGATGGCGGGGGCGGGGGCGGCATCGGCGTCAACAGCTTCCTGTGGCGCGCCTCGCTGGACACCATCGGCTTCATGCCGCTGGCCTCGGCCGACCCGTTCGGCGGGGTGATCATCACCGACTGGTTCGCGCCGCCCGAGACGCCCAACGAGCGTCTGAAGCTCACTCTCTATATCCTTGATCGCAATCTGCGGTCGGACGGCATCAAGGTGGCGGTGTTCCGCCAGGTGCGCGGCCAGGGCGGCGCCTGGGTCGACGCCGCCGTCGACCCCTCGGCCGCCATGCGTCTGGAGGAATCGGTGCTGACCCGCGCCCGCCAACTGCGCCAAGCGGCGATCGAGAAATAGCGATGAGCCAGGACCGCTACGACGTCAAGGACTCCGAGGCGCGCTGGCAAGCCGAGTGGGAGGGGCGCGGCACCTTCCGCACCCGCCAGGACGGCGACCGCCCCAAATACTACGTGCTGGAGATGTTCCCCTATCCGTCGGGGCGCATCCACATGGGGCATGTGCGCAACTACACCCTGGGCGACGTGGTGGCCCGCTACAAGCGGGCCAAGGGCTTCGACGTCCTGCATCCGATGGGCTGGGACGCCTTCGGGCTGCCGGCCGAGAACGCCGCCATCCAGAACAACGTGCATCCCGCCAAATGGACCCGCGAGAACATCGCGGCGATGCGCGAGCAACTGAAATCGATGGGCCTGTCCTACGACTGGTCGCGCGAGGTGGCCACCTGCGAGCCGGAATACTATCGGCACGAACAGCGCATGTTCCTGGACTTCCTGAAGGCCGGGCTGGTCTATCGCAAGGAATCCTGGGTCAACTGGGACCCGGTCGAGAACACCGTGCTGGCCAACGAGCAGGTGATCGACGGCAAGGGCTGGCGCTCGGGCGCCCCGGTCGAGAAGCGCCTGCTCAGCCAGTGGTTCATGAAGATCACCCAATACGCCGAGGAATTGCTCGACGCGTTGAAGACGCTGGAGCGCTGGCCCGACCGCGTGCGCCTGATGCAGGAGAACTGGATCGGCCGCTCCGAGGGTCTGCGGCTGACCTTCCCGCTCAAAGACCGCGATTCGGGCGTCGAGATCTACACCACCCGCCCCGACACGCTGTTCGGCGCCGCCTTCGTGGCGATCGCCGCCAATCACCCGCTATCCCTGGCCCTGGCCGAGACCAATCCGGCGCTGGCCGCCTTCGTCGCCGAATGCAACCGCATCGGCACCTCCGAGGCCGCCATCGAGACCGCCGAGAAGAAGGGCCTGGACACCGGCCTGAAGGCGATCAATCCGCTGCTGCCCGACCAGGAACTGCCGGTCCATGTCGCGAATTTCGTGCTGATGGATTACGGCACCGGCGCCATCTTCGGCTGCCCGGCCCATGATCAGCGCGACTTCGAATACGCGCGCAAATACGGCCTGCCGATCACCCCCGTGGTGGCGCCGCCCGGCATGGCGGCGGCCGACGTGACGGTCGGGACCGAGCCCTATGTCGGCGACGGCGCGCTGATCAATTCGGGCTGGCTGGACGGCATGGGCGTCGCCCAGGCCAAGGCCGCCGTGATCGACCGCATGGAGGCCGAGGGCAAAGGCGAACGCGCCGTCAATTGGCGCCTGCGCGACTGGGGCGTGTCGCGCCAGCGCTATTGGGGCTGCCCGATTCCGATCGTGCATTGCGAGGCGTGCGGCGTGGTGCCGGTGCCGGCCGCCGATCTGCCGGTGGTGCTGCCCGAGGATGTGAGCTTCGACCAGCCGGGCAATCCGCTGGCCCATCACCCGACCTGGTCCAAGGTGGCCTGCCCGGCCTGCGGCAAGCCGGCCCGGCGCGAGACCGACACCTTCGACACCTTCTTCGAATCGTCTTGGTACTTCGCGCGCTTCTGCTCGCCCTGGACCACCGACGCGCCGTTCGAGCGCGCGGCGGCCGACCACTGGCTGCCGGTCGACCAGTATATCGGCGGCATCGAGCACGCCGTCCTGCATCTGCTGTATTCGCGCTTCTTCACCCGCGCCCTGCGCGATTGCGGCCATCTGTCGGTGTCCGAGCCCTTCGCCGGGCTGCTGACCCAGGGCATGGTGTGCCACGAGACCTATCGCGACGCGGCCGGCAAATGGCTGTTCCCCAGCGACGTGGCGCGCGCGGCGAATGGCGATCTGTCCCACGTGGCGACCGGCGAGCCGGTCTCGGCCGGCCGCTCGGAGAAGATGAGCAAGTCGAAGAAGAACGTCGTCGATCCCGAAAACATCATCCAGACCTATGGCGCCGACACGGCGCGGCTGTTCATGCTGTCGGACAGCCCGCCCGAGCGCGATCTGGAATGGACCGAATCGGGCGTCGACGGCGCGTGGCGCTACGTCAACCGGCTGTGGCGGATGGCCGCCCTGCCGCCCGTGCCGCTGGCCGAGCCGGGAGCCCCGCTTCCCGCGCTGGGACCCAAGGCCGACGCGGCGCGCCGCCAGTCGCACAAGACGATCGCCGCCGCCACCGAGGATCTTGAACGCTTCCACTTCAACAAGGCGGTGGCGCGGGTCCGCGAATTGACCAACGCCCTGGCCGAGTTGGAGCCCGCCGAGCCGGGCGCCGGCTGGGTGCTGCGCGAGGGCCTGGAGATCGTGACCCGCCTGATCGGCCCGATGATGCCGCATCTGGCCGAGGAGATGTGGCGCCTGCTGGGCCGCGACGGCCTGCTGGCCGAGGCCGCCTG
The DNA here is from genome assembly GCA_015232025.1 of Alphaproteobacteria bacterium. GTDB lineage: Bacteria > Pseudomonadota > Alphaproteobacteria > Rhodospirillales > Magnetospirillaceae > JADFZP01. Next base: position 1,745 of record JADGAL010000131.1, on the reverse strand, counting down.
GCCGGTGCCCGAGCCCGACCTGCTGACCGAAAGCGCGGTCACCGTGGCGGTTCAGGTCAATGGCAAGCTGCGCGGCACCATCGATCTGCCGATCGACGCGCCGCGCGAAGCGGCCGAGGCGGCCGCCCTGGCTTTGGCCCCCATCGCCGCCCTGCTGGATGGCAAGGCGCCGCGCAAGGTGATCGTCGTGCCCAATCGGATCGTCAATGTGGTGCTCTAGGCGCGTCCTGCTCGCCGCCGGCCTGATCGCCGGCCTGACCGGCTGCGGTTTCCGGCCGATGATGGGCGGACCGGGCGACGGCCCCGCCGTGCGCGCCGGCCTGGCGCAAATCGCCGTGGCGCCGATCGCCGACCGCATGGGCCAGTTGCTGCGGATCGGTCTGGTCGACCGCCTGAACCCGCACGGCACGCCCGACAAGCCGCGCCATCGCCTGGAGGTCACGCTCGACCGGCGCACCGACGAGCAGGCCTTCCGCACCGACGACACCGCCACCCGCGCCCGCCTGCACGTCACCGCCAATTGGGCGCTGTCCGACGACAAGAAGGTGGTGACCAACGGCCAGGCGCGCGTCGTGGTGCCCTATGACATCATGGAGGCCCGCTACGCCACCGTCTCGGCCCAACGCGACGCCGAGGCCCTGGCCGCCCGCCAACTCGCCGAGGAGATCCGCACCCGTCTGGCGCTGTTCTTCGAGCGGGCCGACCCGCGATGAAAATCCCGGCCCGCGGCGTCGAGTCCTTCGTTCGAGGACCCGATCCGAAGATGCGGGCGGTGCTGGTCTATGGTCCCGATCTGGGGCTGATCGCTGAGCGGCTGGACCGCATGACCCGCGCCGTGGTCCCCGACCCCGCCGATCCCTTCCGCATCACCGAACTGCCGGCCGCCGGCCTGAAGGACGATCCCGCCCGTCTGGCCGACGAGGCGGCGGCGCTGGCCTTTGGCGGCGGGCGCCGCGTGGTGCGCATCCGCGACGCGGGCGATTCGGTGACGGCGGTGTTCGAAGGCTTTCTCGAACATCCGGCGGGCGACGCGCTGGTGCTGGTCCAGGCCGGCGAACTGCCGCCGCGCTCCAGCCTGCGCAAGCTGTTCGAAAACGCCGCCAATGGCGCCGCCCTGCCCTGCTACGCCGATGACGAGGCGGGCGTCGAGGCGGTGGTTGCCGAGACCCTGCGCGCCGCCGGCCTGACCGCCGAGCCGGCCGCCATGGGCTGGCTGATCGCCCATCTGGGCGGCGACCGCCGCCTCACGCGGGCCGAGCTGGACAAGCTGGTCACCTATATGGGCGGGCCGGGAAAGATCGCGCTGGCCGATGTCGTCGCCTCGGTGGGCGACGCCGCCGGGCTGTCGCTCGACGATTTGTCGCTGGCCGTGGCCGATGGCGAGCAGGCCGGCGCGCAGGATTTGCTGGGCCGCCTGCTGCTCGACGGCACCCAGCCGGTGCAGATCCTGCGTTCGGTGGCGCGGCACTTCCAACGCCTGCATCTGGCGGCCGGGCTGGTGGCGCGCGGCCAGGCCCCCGCCCAGGCGATCGAGGCCCTGAAGCCGCCGGTCATCTTCCACCAGAAGGACCGGCTGCGCGCCCAGCTTCAGCGCTGGGACGCCGACCGGCTGGCCCACGCCCTGGACATCCTGGTCGAGGCCGAAATCGGCTGCAAGACCACCGGCATGCCGGCCCCCGAACTGTGCGGCCGCGCCCTGATGCGCCTGGCCCGCGCCGCCGCCGGGGCGCGACGGCGGTGAACGG
>JADGAL010000130.1 GCA_015232025.1 Alphaproteobacteria bacterium | reverse complement strand
GCCCGCCGCCTCGGGCGGCCAAACTCAACAGCATGGCCGCCTTGACCAACCCGTGATGCAGAACGAAGAAGGCCGGCACCGGCGACGCTGGCGCGGCGGCCATCGCCGTCAGCAGGATGCCCATCTGGCTCATGGTCGAATAGCCGAGCAGAGCCGCCGGCCGCCGTTGCAAACAGCCGAGAGCCGCCCCCGTAAGGGCCATGGCGACGCCCGCGACCATGATGGCGCCGCCATGCTCGGCCGCCGGCCACCCCGATTGCGGCAAGAAGCGCAGCCAGCCGATGGCGGCGGCCGACGACAGCACGCCGCCAATGATGGCGGCCGCCCCGGAGGGCGCCGCTTGATAGGCCGGAGCCAGGGCGACATGAAACGGCGGAACGCCCAGCTTGGCCCCCAAACCGATCAGGATCATCAGCGACGCCAAGCCGCCCTCGGCTCCGTTCGACCATGCCATCAGCCCGGCGAGGGCGAGCATTTCGCCCGCCAACGCCAGTCCAAGATAAAGGCGGCCGGCGCGATGGGCCTCGGCGGTCCCCGTGGACACCACCAAGGGATAGGAGGCGATCGTCATCACCGAAAAGGCGGTGTAATACGCCAAGGGATGGACCGCCACGGCACAGCCCAGCGCCCCGGCAAGGGTGCCGGCCAGCGCGACGGCCAATGCGGGCGACCACGCCGGGTCGGCTCGCAGGAGGATGGCGGCCAGCGCCGCGATCGCCGCCATCGCGGGCAGCAGAAATGCGGCCAGATCATCGACGGCGAAGGCCGCATCCCATCGTAATCCGGCCAGGAAGCCCGTCGCGGTCCCCCCTTCGCCGTATTCCAATCCGGCGATGAACCGCGCCCACGACGTCGGGCTGATTGGCGCGTTGGCGAACACGCCAAGGAGCACCACCGACGCCATGGTGCCCAGCGTCGGCCATAGCAGCGACTTCCGCGCCTCGCCGGCCGGGGCTCCGGCTGGAGACGGACACAACCAGGCCCGGTGGAGGATGGGCAGGAAATACGCGGCGTTGAGCAGGCTGCTGGCCATCAGCACCGCCACCGCCCAGGGCTGGCCGGCGGCCAGCGCGCCGGTGCCCAGATACCATTTGCTGACGAACCCGGCCAAGGGCGGCAGGCCGATCATGCCCAGCGCGGCGATGGAAAACGCCATCATGGTCCACGGCATCCGCCGGCCGATGCCGGACAATTCGCTGACGCGGTGCAATCCGTGGGTCTCGGCGATGTTGCCTGCGCAAAAGAACAGGGTGATCTTCATGATCCCCTGGTGCACCAGATGGGTCAGGCCGCCGATGGTGGCGATGGGGCCGAACAATGCGACGCCGAGAACAATGTACGAGACCTGGCTGATGGTCGAGAACGCCAGCCGGCGTTTGAGGTCGTCTTGGCCCAGCGCCCGCGCCGACCCGTAAAGGATCGTCACCGCCGCCCATATGGCGAGAACGTCCATGGCGCCGAGGCGGTTGGCGAGGTCCACGCCGTAGACGTCGTAGACCACCCGCACGATGCCGAAGGCGCCAGCCTTGACCACGGCGACCGCATGCAGGAGCGCGCTGACCGGCGCCGGCGCCACCATCGCCTTCGGCAGCCAGCCGTGCAGCGGCACCAGCGCCGCCTTGGCCCCCAATCCGGCGACCAGCAGGATGAAGATGGTTCCGAGGGCTGGTCGATGTTCGGCGGCCACTCGGCCGAGGGCGCCTCCCTGTTCGGCGAACTCCACCGGCCCGGCAAGGGTATGCAGCCAGATGACCGCCACCAGCAACACCGCGCCCGCCGGAACGGAATAAAGCAGGTAGGCGGCGCCGGCCGCGCGGGCCTTGTCTGTCCCGCGGTGGACGATCAGCGGGTAGGTGGAGAGGGTTAGCGCCTCGTAGAAGACGAGGAAAGTGAAGAGGTTGCCGGCCATGGCGATGCCGACCGTCGCCGAAACGCATATGCTGAAGAACCCGAAAAAGCGGCTGCGATGTGGCGCCCCTTCCAGATAGCCGATGGCATAGATGGTCGTGATCAGCCACAACACCGAAGACAGGGCGACGAACAGCATCGACAGGGCGTCGATGCGCAGGATCAGGTCGACGCCATGCGGCAGCGCCTCGACCCGCGCTTCGAACCGCCAGCCATACCGAATGCCGGCGATCACCACGGCGACCGTCATCAGCTTGATCAAGGCGCCGGCCAGATTGAGCGTCGTCCTGAGACGGACGTGGTCGTCGCGCATGAAGAAGATGGCCAAGCCCGGCAGAAGCGAGCTAAACAAGATCACCAGCGGCGGGAGCGCCTGCCAGGTCATGGTTCGGCGCTCCACGAATGCGTCGGCGCGCCGATGGCCATGACCGATAGCGGCTGGGCGGGAAAGAGTCCGAGCAGAAGCGACGCCAAGGCCAGCATCAGCACCAGGACTTCCTGGCGGCGTGGCACCGCGGCGAGCGCGCCGCCATCGCCAGCGGAAAACGCGACGGCGACCGCGCGGAACAGATAAGCGGCGGTGAACAGGCCGCCGGCGGCGAGCGGAACGGCCCACCACCACTGGCCGCCGTTCAGCGCGGCCTCGATCAGCAGCCATTTGGCCACGAAGCCGCCGCTGGGCGGCAGGCCGATGAGATTGATGCCGCCGATGGCGAAGGCGAACAGCGTCATGGGCATCGCGTGGGCGGCGCCACGGATGTTCTCAAGGCGGTCATGGCCGGCCGCATCCATGATCATGCCAGCCCCAAGGAACATCGCCGCCTTGGCGAAGGCATGGGAGACCAGGACCATGCCGCCGCCCTGCCAGGCGAGTTCCGTCCACCGCGGGTCGGCGCTCAACGGCACCACCATCACCACATATCCGACCTGGGTGAGGGTCGAGAACGCCAGCAACAGCTTCAGCCGTCGCTGCCGCATGGCGAGCAGGCCCCCCCAGACGATGCCCGCCGCTCCGATCAGGCCGAGCGACTGAAGCGCCGGGCCGGGAACCGGCGCGTGGGCGAAGCCGACCATCCAAACGCGCAACAAGACGAATAGCGACGCCTCGACCACCAGCGCGGACAACAAGGCGCTGCCGGGTGCCGGGGCGGATGCGTGGGCGGCGGGCAGCCATGTGTGCAGGGGAAAAAGCGCCGCTTTGGCGGCGAGGCCGACGGTGATCAAAGCGAGCGCCAACCACCCCACGAGCCCCGGCCCGGCCAGCGCCCGGGAGAGGATGGAAAGGTCGAGGGTTCCGAAGCCGGCATAGAGAAGCCCCACGCCCAGCAGGGTGGTGATCGCGCCGGCCAGCGCGACCAGCAGATAGCGAAGGGCCGCCGCGACGGCCGCCTTGCCATGCCCTTGGGCAACCAGCGTGACGGCGGCGAGGCTCGCCAATTCCAGCGCGACGTAGACGTTGAAGACGTCCCAACTCATGAACAAGGCGGCGAGCGCCGCGACCTCGAACAGGAACGGGGGCCAGAAGGCGGGCGGCATACGCCGGGGCGGAGACGCGGCGAACCATGCGACCGCCATCGCCACCAAGGCGGTGGTCAGGATCAGCAGGGCGCCCAGGCCGTCGATGCGCCAGTGAATGCCCAGCGGAGCCGACCACCCCCCAAGCGCCAAGTGGATGACGCCATGCCGCCCGATCCGCGCGGTCGCGACGACCGCGGCGGCGGTCATGGCGGCCGTCGCGGCCAGGGCCCAGACATGGCCCAAGGCGCCCCAAAGGATCGCCAGCACTCCCCCGGTCAGCGGAGCCCCGACAATGACGGCGGCGGCCCACCAGGGATCAATGCCCTCCATGGCGCACCCCCCGGGAACGCCCACTGTCGAGTCGGCGGACCAGGGACAAGGCGAATGCGGTGACGGATACGGCAATGACGATGCCGGTCAGGACGATCGCCTGCGCCACCGGGTCGGCGACGGAGGCCTCGTGACCGGAGGCGGAGACGATGATCAGAAACGTGCCCGCGGCGGCGACGTTGGCGGACATGATCCGCATGACGAGGTTCCCGCGGGCGAAAAGCCCGTGCAGCCCGATGACGAACAGCACCCCACCGGCAAGGGTATAGATCATCCGCCGGCCCCCGCCCCCGGCTCGCCGGCGGCCATCAGCAGGGCCACCAGCGAAGCGAGGCAAGCGGCGATCGAAATGGTCAACGCCGCCTCGATCAGCAGGATCAGGTTGACGCTCCATTCGCTGGGAAAGGCGAGGAGCGCCCCCGCCATGGCGGGCCCCGCCAGACCGATGGCCAAGAACAAGGCGAAGCCGCCGACCACCAACGCCCGACCATGCCAACGCGTTGGCGACGGCCCTTCCTCGAGCCCGGTCAGAATGAGGATGACCCAGGCGACCCCCAGCACCGTCCCCGCCTGGAACGCCCCGCCGGGGCGGCTGCCGCCAGCCCACCACAAATAGCCCGCGACGAGTACGCCGAGCGGAACGATCCGACGAGCGAAGGCATCGAGCACGGGATCGCGAGACATCGGCCGGGGGCGTGGCGCTTCCCCCGCCAAACCCCACCCGGCCGCGACCGCCAGCGCCAGCACCCCGATCTCCAACAGGGTGTCATAAGCGCGGAAGGCCAGCAGGACGCCGGTCACCGGGCTGGATACCCCCGTCGCCGGCAACCGCTCGCGGACCGCGGCATGCAGGCCCGACGTTTCCGGAAGGCGGAGCAGGACGGCGACAAGCACCGCGCCGCCCGCGAGCGCCGCGACGGCCAAGAGGCGCCGCGCCGCTGGCACCCCCGTGGATCGGCCGGGCCTTTCCGGGCGTGGGGCCGCCAGCGCCTCCAGCAGCAAGACGCCGGTCAGTCCGGTTCCCACCGCCGCCTCGGCGATCGCGACGTCGGGCGCGCCGAGGCGTAGCCAGGCCAAGATCGTCAGCAGGCCGAGAACGATGAAACACAGGGCGGCGCCGATTGGCTCGGGACCCGCTTGGGCGCGCCAAGCCAGCCAAACCATCATGCCCGCCAGCGGGATGTCGACAAGCGATCCCGCATTCATGGTTCGTCCCGCTCGACCATCGCGCGGCCGATCAGCAAGGCGACAGTCGCCGATGCCGCCAACGCCGCCACCCAGACAACCAGCAGCTTCAGGGCGATCACGAGGTCGCCGCCATGGACCGCGACGCCGGCCGCCACCAACCCAAGCCCCAGATTGTCCGCCTTGGTGAGGGCGTGCAGGCGGCTTAAGGTATCGGGGAAACGCAGCAGCCCGACGGTGCCGGCGAGGAAGAAGAAGCACCCGCCCAGGATAAATGCCGCGGCGATGAAATCGGCCATCAGGATTCCCGCTCTCTGGGCCGAGCCGGATTCGCCTGCGGCCGATAGCGGCGAATGAAGGCCACCGCGGTCAGCGCCGCCAGGACCGACATCACCAAAGCGACATCCCGGGCGGCGGGCATATCCTCCACTTCGGCCAAGAGCAGGCACACCGCCACCCCGATGGTTCCCGACAATTGCGCCGCGAGGAGCCGGTCGACCGGTCGCTCGCCCCTCAACAGCATCGCCATTCCCACGGCGATGTTTCCCAACAGGAACACGATGGCGGCGGTCAGCAATTCATCCATGGCGGCCGCCCCTCAAGGCGCGCTCCAAGTCTTGCGCGACCTGGGCCACCTGAGCGCCGACATCTCGACGGCGATCGATCAGGTGGAGGCGAAGGCCGCCCGGCTCCACCGCCACGCAGACGGTCCCGGGAAGAACGGTGGTCAGGTAGGCGGTGGCGACGCGCACCGCGGGATCGGCGACATCTATGGGCACGCGAACCAGCCCCGGCCGGATGGGCAGGCTGGGCCGGAGCGCCCGAATGGCCACGTCGATGCCCGCCTTCACCGAATCGAGGGGGACCCGTCCCAGCACCCGGATCACCCGCAAGGCGGAGAGCGGGCCAACGCCGCGTCCCCGGTTCAGAAGGGCATCGGCGGCCGCCGCCGACGCCACCGCTCCGACCGCCAAGAACGCCGACGAGACATCGCCTTCGGTCAGCACGATCCACAAGCAAGCGAAGCCGAGCACACGCATGCTATCGCTGGATCAACAGGGCGCAGGGGCAATCCGTCAGGAGTTTCTCGGTAACGCTGCCGAAGATGCGCTCCTTCCAGGTCCGGCGCCCGAAAGCGCCCATGGCGAGATATGCCGGACGAGTGGCGGCCACCCGGTCAAGAAGGATGTCGGCCGGATGGGCGGTGCTTGCCACGGGTACGGCCACCGCATGGGCGCCATGGGTCGCCAGTACGGCGGTGGCCCGTTCCGCCAATGCCCGCGCATCCCGCTCGTTGGAGGCGATGGTCAGCACCTCGGCCTCGTATCCATCGGCCAAGCCGAGCCCCCCGATACTGTGGACGATGCGTGACGCGCCATCGCTGCCGTCATAGGCGACCAGTACCTTGCGCGGTGGCGACGGCGGCTCTTGCTGGGCCACCGCCGGCCCCATGAGAACGGGAATCGCCGTCTCGCGGCAGAGTTGAAGAGCCACCCGCTCCCCGGACTTCGGAACGGCTTGCGTCAAACCCTCGGAATGGGAGAACTCGGAATCCCGTGGGACCGCCGCCCAGTCCGACACTTCCACCGACCGCAGCAGCGAAGCCAGCGGCTCGACACTGACAACCTCGGTCGCGCATTCAATGCCTTGCCCTCGGCACTTCTCTGCGAAGGCGTCGACCAGGGCCCGGTAATTCGCGCGCATGGTGTCAATGACATTCGGAAGATCGGCATCGTAGTGAACGGTGTGCCCGCGAATCTTCCTCGCCTTGGATTCCCTGACGACCTCCTCGTCGAACCCGGCGAAGGCGGTGACGAACATGTCGTAGCCAAGCGAGCGGGCATGTTGGATAAGCGCAAGCGCGGCCTCGCCGGCGAACCTGTCCGTCCAGCAAACATCGGTTACGACCAGTACGCGCTGACGCATGACGGCATCCTCCGGTGGTGTCCCGTCAAACATCCCGTCCGCTCTTTGGTTCCGCCGCCGATGCGCTCCGGTTGGATATCAAGCGTGCCCGCGCCATCCGGGCGACGGGCCGCGGCCTCCAATTTTCCCGCTCGTCATGGCCGGACTTGATCCGGCCATCTTCGTGGGATGCCCGTGTCAAGCACGGGCATGACGGGCTCCAATTTTCGCCGGACTTGATCCGGCCACCTTCGTGGGCACGGGCCGGAGGCGCGATCGGCGATCGCCTTCAGGGGCTTTGGACGTTTTCCCGGACCGTCATGGTAAGCTCGGCGATAAATGCGCCGCGGCTCTGACGGCGGGCGCCGGCCAGGGCGTCGAGGCGGCGCAAGACGCGCTTGGGCAGGGTGATGTTGACCCGCTCGATGCTGTCATCGAACAGGTCCGGGTCGAGTTCCACCACGCCGATGGTCCAACCCTGACAGCCCGGCAGCCGACGGATTTCGTCCAGCTTTGACGGGGCGGGAACGGTCTTGCCCGCGTCCAGGGCCGCGTCAACCCAAGCCGCCACCGCCTCCTTGACGGCGTCCAGTGCCTCGTCGAGCGTGTCACCGGCCGAGAAGCACCCAGGCAAATCGGGCACCACGACGCCGAACGCCGCGGTATCGGAGCCTTCTTCGATCAGGATGGGATAGCGCATGAGATACCTGCCTGTTTGATGATCGCCTTCACCAGCCCAATTCCGAGGTCTTTCTTCGGGTGGGAAACCACCACGATCCCGTCCTTGACTGGGTGTTGGAAGACGTGATGCGATCCACGAACCCTGTCCAGGGTCCAGCCGTCGGCTTCAAGGAGGCGGATCACGTCGGCGCTCTTCATGGTGTGTAACGTACACATTCTGAACCCGAAAGTCAAGCGCTGCCCCCCGCCACGCCGCGCGACCGGGATCAGTCGTGGGCGCGGTAGGTCGCCAGGGCCTCGGGCATGAAGGCCTGCAATTGCTCGACGCGTTGGCCTGGATCGGGATGTGTGGACAGGAATGCGGGGGTTGCCCGGCCAACCTTTTCGAGGGAATGCGTCATCAGGCCACCGGGAAGGCCACCGTGGTGATCAGCGCGAGTTCCGCCTGCCGCGAGTCGAGCCGCGTGTGCTGGACGACCACCGGCACATCCGATTCCAGGAGACTTGCGAAATCCGTGTCGTGGGGGATGGGCTCGGGGTCGCGCAGATCGTTGAACCGGACGTGCCGGGTGCGGCGTTTGGGCACCGACACGAGATAGGGCCCGGCCGGCTCGCGGTCGGTGAAAAACACGGTGATCCGCACCTGGGCGTCGCGGTCGCCCGCGTTGAGGATGCAGGCGGTCTCGTGACTGGAAAGCGCCGGTCCCCGGCCCGTGCTCCCACCGGGGATGTAACCCTCGGCGATGGCCCATACGCGCTTGCCGACCTCCATACCTTCCCTCCATCCGCTTCCCAGGTTGAACAATGAACCGCCGGCCGGTGTTCGCGGTGCGAGGAGGCCCGAAAATGGCGACGGGGGGAGGCGAATTCGCGTCGGTGCGGCGTCGGTCGGCGTTGGCGGCCTCGCTGCTGTGCCTGGCGGCGGCATTGGTCTGGCCGTTGCCGCAAGCCGCCACGGTCAGCGTCGCCGCCCACATGCTGCAAGTGCTGGCGCTGCTTGACCTGGCGCCATGCCTGTTGGCGATCGCGCTTGGGCCGCGGCGTCTCCCCTGGCCATGCGGCGCCGCCGCCTTGGCCCATGCGGCGGTCCTGTGGGGTTGGCACGCGCCGGCCGCCCTGCGCGCCACCGCCCTCGACGCCCCATTGCGGACG
>JADGAL010000012.1 GCA_015232025.1 Alphaproteobacteria bacterium | reverse complement strand
GATCTTCACCACCTTCACGAAGCGCAGGGCGCGCGCCACCATGGTCAGCATGCGCGAGTCGTCGCAGTCGTCGGGGATGTTGAATTCGCGCTTGATGCCGCGGAAGGTGAGCGCCGCGACGTTGTCGCCCATCGTGACCATCAGCACCGGCTCGTCCTGGTCGGATAGCCGGAAATACGCCCCTTCGAGTTTGGCGAAGAAGCGGTGCTCGAAGGCGACGACCTTGTCGGGGGCTGACGTGCTCATGGGGCGAAGATGGTAGCGCGGCGGGCGGCGGAAAAAAAGTCCCCGGTGCGGGAACGCACCGGGGAGTTGGGTCGACCCAGTCGGCATTCTTTCCGCCTTACTGGAACTACGCCGCCCATTTTATCGATCGGGCGGAGCCTCGCAACGCGACGGATGGCATGGGACCAAAGGCCGGGCGGCGTTTTCGCTTGGCGCGGCGCGGGCGATCGTGACAATCATCGAATTCGTCGAAGGGAGAGGCGGGCGATGACTTTGGGCAAGGTGGCGCTGGTCGGTGCGGGTCCGGGCGATCCGGACCTGTTGACGGTCAAGGCGCTGCGATTGATTCGCGAGGCCGAGGTGGTGGTGTTCGACCGCTTGGTCTCGCCCGAGATCCTGGAGCTGGTGCCGCCCGGCACCAGCCGCATTTACGCCGGCAAGGCGCTGGGCAACCATCATCTGGTCCAGGACGAGATCAACTCCCTGCTGGCCGGGCTGGCGCGCGGCGGCCGTTCGGTGGTGCGCCTGAAGGGCGGCGATCCCTTCGTGTTCGGGCGCGGCAGCGAGGAGGCCGAGCATCTGGCCCGCTGCGGCATTCCCTTCGAGGTGGTGCCGGGCATCACCTCGGCCTCGGGGGCCAGCGCCTATTCCGGCATTCCGCTGACCCATCGCGGTCTGGCCACCGGGGTGCGCTACGTGACCGGCCATCGCCGCGACAATGGCGACCTCGATCACGACTGGACCAGCTTGGCCGACCCCGACACGACCCTGGTGTTCTACATGGGCCTGACCAGCCTGACCCGCATCGCCGCCGAGCTGATCGGCGCCGGCCTGCCCGGCGCGACCCCCGCCGCCGCCGTCGAGAACGCCACCACGCCACGCCAGCGCCGGGTGCAGGGCACCTTGGAGACCCTGCCGGCGCTGGTCGAGACGGCCGGTCTGAGGCCGCCCGCGCTGGTCATCATCGGCAAGGTGGTTTCCCTGGCCGAGGCGCTGAGCTGGTATGGCGCGGCCCCGGCGACGGCGTCCGCCCAGGCATGACGGCGAACCCCGACTGGCGGCGCGCGGCACTGGTTCTGGTCGGCCACGGCTCGACCCGCAACCGCTTCAGCCGCATCCCCACCGAGCGGCTGGCCGACGCGTTGCGCCAACGCGAGCTGTTCGCCGAGGTGCACGCCTGCTTCTGGAAGGAGCCGCCGCTGGCCGCCACCTTTCTCGATCGGGTTTCGGCGGCCGAAATCTACGTGGTGCCCAACTTCGCCGGCGCCGGCATCCTGACCGGCGAGCAAATCCCCCAAGCCATGGGCCTGACCGGCCCGCTGACCGTGCGCGACGGGCGACGCATCCACTACGCCGAGCCGGTCGGCAGCCATCCGCGCATCCCCGGCCTGGCCTTGCGCCGAGTCGCGGCGATCGTCGAAGCCAACCGGCTGCCCGCCGCCGAGGTCTGCCTGCTGCTGATCGGCCACGGCTCGCGCCGGCCGGGCGTGTCGTCGGCGACGGTCGAGGCCACCGCCGCCCGCTTGGCGGAACTCTGCCCCTGGCAGGTCAAGACCGCCTATCTCGAACAGGCGCCGCGGGTCGCCGACTGGCCGGCCCTGACCGACCGACCCTACGTGGTCGCGGCGCCCCTGCTGATCGCCGAGGGATTGCACGGCAGCGAGGACCTGCCGCCCCTGTTTGGACTGGAGCGCGGCCATGCCGGCCCGGCCAGCGTGGCGGGGCGCACGGCATGGCTGTGCCGCGGAATCGGCAGCGACCCAGAAATCGCCGAGATCATCCTGGACCGCATCTCCCGCGGCACCACATGAACAACCGTTAGGTTGATTGTGTTTTTCCCAGGACTGGCTTATCAGTGACGGACGCTTTCGAGGAGCGGATCATGCCGGCCGAAGGTTTCCACCGCCCACGGGAGATCCTCCTGGTCGAGGACAACCCCGCCGACGCGCGACTGGTCGAACTGGCGTTCGGCCGGCGCGGCGCCTTCGAGCGCCTGAGCCGGGTCGGGGACGGCGTCGAGGCGATGGATTTCCTGCATCGGCGGGGCGCCTACGCCGACCGGCGGCGGCCCGATCTGGTGATCCTCGACCTCAATCTGCCGCGCAAGTCCGGGCGCGAAGTGCTGGCCGAGATGAAGGCCGACAAGGGCCTGTGGCAAATCCCGGTGATCGCCTTGAGTTCCCTCGACGACCGCGACGTGGTCAGCGAGTGCTATGAACTCGGCGCCAACGCCTATGTCGTCAAACCGCACGACTTCGACGGCTTCGTCGCCGCCGTGCAGGTGATCGAACGGTTCTGGGTCGAGGTGGTCACCCTTCCGGCGCACTGACCGGAGCGCCCTCGGGAACGCGCGCCGCCCAGGCCGCCATGGCGGCGCCCCAATGGCCGGCGGTCGCCGGGTCGAGATCGACGATGGTGATTCGCTTCCCCTCGCGGATGCGCATCCTCAGAATGCGGAATCCATTCTCGTAGACCACGTCCTGCAAGGTCACCTCGCGTCCCCAGGGGGCGGCGAACTGTTCCAGCGTGGTCACCGTCTCGGTCATCCAAGTCCCTCCGTCAGGTCGATTCGATGCGGTCGCGAAACCGGGCCCGCCACAACAGGCGCGGCGCGCCGGCCTCGTCCTCGAAGGGCTGGCGGTCGTGCAACACGTTGTTGCACAACAGCCCCTGCCCGGCTTCGAGGCGATGGCGGATCCGATGCGGCCCCTCGGCGGCGAGCAGGCGCTCGAGGCACGCCACCGCCGCCCGCACGCCGGGATCGTCGCTCCACACCACGTTGCGCTTGCGCGCCGTGTAACGCATGTGCAAGGCGCCGCCGGGGAACGAGAAGACCGGCCCGACCCGGGCGCCGCGGCTCAGCCCCTCGTCGTCATTGGGCGGGATGGTCATCGCGTCGGGACGCGCCAACGCCTCGACATGGAGGGGATTTTCCTCGCGCAGCAGCAGCCAGGCGAGTTCGTGGTCCATCACGGTGTTGGCGCCGCCCCTGACCGCCGGGCGCGCGCAGTGCAGGACGAGTCCACGCACCTGGTCGACCGATTCGTTGTAATAGCCGTCGGTGTGCCAAGCGATCGGCCGGTCGGTATAGGGGATGTAGCGGCTCCGCGCGCCGTCGGCGGCCACCGCCAGCGGAGTCACGCCATCGTCGTCGGCGAGCGCGTTGGCGTCCAGATCCTTGAGCCCGAATCGGGCGGCGAAGGCCAGCAGGTCCCCCTTGCCGACCGGCTTGCGGCAGGAATAGACCGCCAGATTGGCCAACCGGCAGCGCCTGCGCAGCTCCCCCTCCTCGGCGGCGGTGGGCGCCTTGATGTCCCCAACCTCGACGATCGGGTCGCGGGAAACCTCCGCCCACGCCGCAAGCTTGCGGTCGCGCCATGCCGCGAAGTCCGAGCGCATTGATTCCTCGTCGTTTTTCATGATGCCAGCTTATATCCGCTTACATGAAAAAAACCGCTAGATTCTTTTCGCTTCACAATATTATGATACATTAATGTACGAAGCGATAGACGCTCGAGGGAGGTTGAGTATGCCAAGGAAGATGCCCGAGACGCCCTTGCTGGATCAGCTGGAAAGCGGTCCCTGGCCCAGCTTCGTGTCGGGCCTGAAGCGCCTGGCCCAAGCCGAAGACAAGCCGTATGCCGATTATATGAAGAGTCTGCTCGGCCAGCTCGAGCACTCGTACCAGACCCGCAAGGGATACTGGAAGGGCGGCACGGTCGGCGTGTTCGGGTATGGCGCGGGCATCATTCCCCGCTTCTCCGAGGTGGCCGACAAGTTCCCCGAGTCGTCGGAATTCCACACCATTCGCATCATGCCGGCCCCCGGCATGCACTACACCACCGAGCTGCTGCGCCAGATGTGCGACATCTGGGAGCGTCACGGCTCGGGTCTGGTGGCCTTCCACGGCCAATCCGGCGACATCATGTTCCAGGGCTGCACGACCGAGAAGGTCCAGCCGGCCTGGGACGAGTTCAACGCGCTGGGCTTCGACATGGGCGGCGCCGGCGCCGGCGTGCGAACCTCGGTATCCTGCGTCGGCGCGGCGCGCTGCGAGCAGTCGTGCTACGACGAGGCCCGCGCGATGCGCTCGGTGCTCAACAACTTCCTCGACGACATCCATCGGCCGTCGCTGCCCTACAAGATGAAGTTCAAGTTCGCCGGCTGCGCCAACGACTGCGCCAACGCGACCCAGCGCGCCGACTTCGCCGTGATCGGCACCTGGAAGGGCGACATGCAGGTCGACCAGGCCGAGGTGGTGAACTTCGTCAAGAAGGTCGGCCGCAAGGGCATGATCGATCAGGTGATCCGCCTGTGCCCGACCAACGCGCTGTCCTTGAACGACGACGACACCCTGGACGTCGACAACAAGTCCTGCGTCCGCTGCATGCACTGCCTGAACGTGATGACCAAGGCGCTGACGCCCGGCACCGAGCGCGGCATCTGCATCCTGGCCGGCGGCAAGCGCACCCTGAAGATCGGCGACCTGCTGGGCACCGTCATCGTCCCCTTCATGAAGATGGAGAGCGACGAGGACTACGAGGCCCTGGTCGATCTGTGCCAGCGCATGCTGGACTTCTTCGCCGAGAACGCGCTCGAGCACGAGCGTCTGGGCGAGATGATCGACCGCATCGGTCTGGTGGCCTTCCTGGAAGGCCTCGAGCTGGATCTCGACCCGAACATGGTCTCCCACCCGCGCACCAATCCTTACGTCCGCATGGACGGCTGGGATGAAGAGGTGAGGAAGTGGCAGTCCCGCAAGGCCGAGGCCGCCGAGTAATCACCGCGACCGTGCGAAGAAAATCGAGGAATTGGAGGCAACGATGACCCAACTGCGCCGTCCGGACGAGTGCGGTGTGCCCGACCCGATGCAGTACATGCATCCGGTGTTGAAGAAGAATTACGGCAAGTGGAAGTATCATGACCGGCCCCGGCCCGGCGTGCTCCACCACGTCGCCCTGTCGGGCGACGAAGTGTGGACCGTCAAGGCCGGCACGCAGCGCCAGATGGATATTTTCACCATCCGCAAGCTGGCCGACATCGCCGATCAGTTCGCCGAGGGCTTCATCCGCTTCACGGTGCGCTCGAACGTCGAGTTCATGGTCTCGTCGGCGGCCAAGGTCCAGCCGCTGCTCGACAAGCTGGCGGCCGAGGGCTTCCCGGTCGGCGGCACCGGCAACTCGGTGACGATGATCAGCCACACCCAGGGCTGGCTGCACTGCGACATCCCCGGCACCGACGCCTCGGGCGTCGTCAAGTCGCTGATGGACGACCTCCACGCCGAGTTCGTCCGCGAGGAGATGCCCAACCGCGTCAAGATCACGACGTCTTGCTGCGAGATCAATTGCGGCGGCCAGGGCGACATCGCCATCAACATCCAGCACACCAAGCCGCCGATCATCAATCACGATCTGGTGGCCGGCACCTGCGAGCGGCCCGCCGTGGTCTCGCGCTGCCCGGTGGCGGCCATTCGGCCGGCGCTGGTCAACGGCAAGCCCTCGCTGGAAGTCGACGAGAAGAAGTGCGTCTGCTGCGGCGCCTGCTTCCCGCCCTGCCCGCCGATGCAGATCAACGACCCGGTCCACACCAAGATCGCCATCTGGGTGGGCGGCAAGCACAGCTCGACCCGGTCGAAGCCGATGCTGCACAAGCTGGTCGCGGCCGGCATCCCCAACAATCCGCCGCGCTGGCCCGAAGCCTCGGCCATCGTGCGCACCATCCTGCGCGCCTACAAGGAGGACGCCCGGGCCTGGGAGCGCATGGGCGAGTGGGTCGAGCGGATCGGCTGGCCGCGCTTCTTCGAGCTGACCGGCCTGCCCTTCACCAAGTACCACGTCGATGATTGGCGCGGTTCGCGGGGCAGCCTGAACGCTTCGGCCCAGGTTCGGATCTGAGGGGGGCGCGTCCGATGAAGATCGGTATCCTCGTGAATGAAGGCCCGTACAACCATCAGGCCTCGGACACGGCACTCAACTTCTGCAAGGCCGCCCTGGCCAAGGGGCACACCATCTGGCGCGTGTTCTTCTACTACGACGGCGTGCTGAACGCCGCCCCGCGCGCCGAGCCGCCGACCGACGACCGGAACCTCTTCAAGCAGTGGGGGGAACTGGCCGAGAAGCATGGCGTCGATTTGGTGGTCTGCGTGGCGGCCGGTCTTCGCCGCGGCATCCGGGAAGGCGACACCGCCCCCGGTTTCCGCATCTCGGGCCTGGGTCAATTGATCGAGGCCGGCATCCAGTGTGACCGTCTGGTCACCTTCGGCGACTGAGGGGAACACCGAGATGGACGAGATGGAAAGCGGCGTCGTCAAGAAGTTCATGTTCGTCAACCGCAAGGCCCCCTACGGCACGATCTACGCGCTGGAAGTGCTCGAGATGGTGCTGATCTCGGCGGCCTTCGATCAGGACGTGCACTTGGCGTTCGTGGATGACGGGGTGTTTCAGCTCAAGAAGGGCCAAGACACCAAGGCCCTGGGCCAGAAGAACTTCTCGCCGACCTATCGGGCGCTCGATGGTTACGACATCGAGAAGCTCTATGTCGAGGCCGAGTCGATGGCCGAGCGCGGCCTGACCCCGGCCGATCTGCTGGTCCCGGTCGAAGTTCTCAGCCGCGCCGAGATGGGCGCGCTGATGAACGAGATGGACGTGGTTCTGACGGCCTGAACGAGGGAAGAAAGCGATGCTTCACACCGTCAACAAGTCGCCGTTCGAGAAGAACGCCCTTGAAAGCTGCCTGTCGCACGCCGTCGAGGGGGCGTCGATCCTGCTGATCGAGGACGGCGTCTACGCCGCCCTGGGCGGCACGTCGACCGCCGCCCGCATGGCCGAGGCGGCCAAGCGATTCAAGGTGTTCGTGCTGGGGCCGGACCTCGCCGCGCGCGGCATGGACGCCGGCCGGCTGGTCGAAGGCGTCGGGATCGTGGACTATGAGGGGTTCGTCGACCTGGTCGCCGAACACCCCACCAGCCAAGCGTGGCTTTGAGCTTCATAGCAAGAAATTAGGAGAGGGAAATGGCTGCCTATACTTACAACGGCAAGAATATCGATGCGGACGAGGAGGGCTATCTCCTCAACATCAACGAGTGGAACGAAGACCTCGCCGGGCAGATCGCCAAGGACGAGGGGGTCGCCATGACCTCCGAGCATTGGGAAGTGGTCAACTTCCTGCGCGAGTACTACTCGGAATACCAGATCGCCCCGGCCGTGCGCGTCCTGACCAAGGCCATCGGCAAGAAGATGGGCGCCGACAAGGGCAACAACAAGTATCTGTACGAGCTGTTCCCCTACGGCCCGGCCAAGCAGGCGTGCAAGATCGCCGGCCTGCCCAAGCCGACCGGCTGCGTCTGATCTTGTTCGGCGCGGGCGGGGGATGACGCCCCGCCCGCCGATTCCGCACCCTGGTCCCCGGTGGAGTGTGAAGCCGTGTCGATTCTTTTCGCGGTTCTGTTCTACGCGGCCACCATCGTGCTGGTGGCCGGCCTAGGTCTCAAGGTGGCCCAGTACGTCCGCGTACCGGCGCCGCTCAAGATCCCGACCACGCCGGCCCCGTTGACCCAGGGTGGCGCCGCCTTCCGCGTGGCGCGTGAAGTGGTGATCTTCGAAAGCCTGTTCAAATCGAACAAATGGCTTTGGGCGATGGCCGTCATGTTCCATTTCGGCTTGGTCCTGGTGCTGATCCGGCATGTCCGCTACTTCATCGAGCCGGTGCCGATGGTGATCACGCTGATGCAGCCCTTCGGCATCTATGGCGGGCTGCTGATGATCATCGGCCTGTTCATGCTGCTGGGGCGCCGGCTGGTCCTGCCCCGCATCCGCTACATCACCGGCCCCTCGGATCTGTTGATGCTGGTCCTGTTGATCGGCATCGGCTGCTCGGGCGCCCTGATGGTCAATTTCGTCCACACCGACATCATCGGGGTGAAGGCCTTCTTCCTGGGCCTGATGACCTTCAACTGGCAGAAGCTGCCGGCCGATCCGCTGCTATACGTCCATCTGGCGCTGGTCGCGGCTTTGATGCTGGTCTTCCCCTTCTCGAAGCTTCTGCACGTCCCGGGCATCTTCTTCAGCCCCACCCGCAACCAGGTCGACGACGCCCGCGAGAGGCGGCACCTGGCACCGTGGGCCGCGAAATACGAAGCAAACAAGACGATGCCCTGAGGGAGGGATTTGGCGTGGCTGATTTCGAGATCCCCGTTCTGAACGAGATTCCGGTCGTGCCCACGCCGAAGCCCGGCGCGACGGCCCACCTGAAGTCGTTCCCCGCCACCAAGCAGCACCAGGAGCCCTTGGGCTATCCCGGCGAGCTGGTGGACAACTGGCAGACCAAGGCCATCGAGGTGATGGGCGAGTTGCTGGGCAAATATCGCTCGCTGCCCGTGTTCCTCGATTCCTGCGTCAAGTGCGGCAGTTGCGCCGACAAGTGCCACTACTTCCTGGGCACCGGCGATCCCAAGAACATGCCGGTGGCGCGCCAGGATCTGTTCCGCTCGGTCTACCGCAAGCACTTCACCCCGGCCGGCAAGCTGCTGGGCGATCTGGTCGGCGCGCGCGAGATGACGCGCGAGCTGCTGGACGACTGGTACAACTACTTCCACCAGTGCTCGCAATGCCGCCGCTGCTCGGTGTTCTGCCCCTACGGCATCGACACCGCCGAGATTTCAATGGCGGCGCGCGAGATCATGGACCGCATCGGCCTGGGGCAGAAATACTGCAACGAGATCATCGGCAAGGTCTATTCGGTCGGCAACAATCTGGGCCTGCCGCTCAAGGCGCTGAACAACACCCTCGAAGGCCTTGAAGAGGACATCGAGGAGGACACCGGCCACCCGATCAAGTTCCCGGTCGACGTCCACGGCGCCGAGGTGCTGCTGGTCACCCCCTCGGCCGACTTCTTCGCCGAGCCGCATATCGACGGGCTGATCGGCTACGGCAAGGTGTTCCATCAGGCCGGCATCTCGTGGACCCTGTCGTCCAAGGCCACCGAGGCGGCCAATTTCGCCATGTTCATCGGCAGCTACGAGAACATGGTCAAGATTTCGCGGCGCATCCGCGACGCGGCGATCGAGTTGGGCGTGAAACGGATCGTGTTCGGCGAGTGCGGCCATGCGTGGCGCGTCGCCTACAGCTTCCTGAACACCCTGGCGGGACCGTGGGACTTCCTCGATCCCCGCTATCCGGTGCCGCAGCACATCTGCGAGTTCAGCAACGACCTGATCAAGCGCGGCGCGGTCCGCCTGGACAAGTCGGCCAACGACCACATGACCTTGACCTTCCACGATTCCTGCAACGTGGCGCGGGGCTCGCGCATGGGCGATTTCGAGGGCGGCCAGTTGGTCATTCCGCGCGAGCTGATCAAGGCGAGTTGCGGCAAGTTCGTCGACATGCACCCCGACACCATCGGCGAGAAATCCTTCTGCTGTGGGGGCGGCGGCGGCCTGCTGACCGACGATTTGATCGAACTGCGCGTCAAGGGCGCGCAGCCGCGCATGGAAGCACTGAAGCAGGTCGTCGAAAACGACGGCGTGACGCACATGGCGTCGATCTGCGCCATCTGCAAGGCGCAGTTCACCAAGGTCCTGCCGTATTACGGCATGGAAATGGGCATGATCGTGAGCGTCCACCAGTTGGTGAGCAATGCGATCCTTCTGGGCAGCAACGACTGAGACGGGGGAGACGATAAAATGGCAAAAAACGCGGGAACCAACCAGAATACCGCCCTGACCTGGCGCCGTTACAAGGACGGCGACTTTTCGCCCGCCTCCCTGCAGGAGCAGATCTTCAAGGCCGGTTGGTCGCACAAGTGCCCGACCTACGTGCATCGCACGCCGCCTTGTCAAGCGAGCTGCCCCTCGGGCCACGACATCCGCGGCTGGCTGGACATCGCGCGCGGCGTCGACAAGCCGACCGGCGGCATGACCTGGCAGGAATACGCCTTCCGCAAGATGACCTCGTCCAATCCCTTCCCCGCCGTGATGGGCCGCGTCTGCCCGGCGCCCTGCGAGGACGGTTGCAATCGCAACGAGGTCGAGGACCATGTCGGCATCAACTCGATCGAACACCATGTCGGCCAGTACGCCATCGAGCACGGCCTGAAGTTCGAAGCGCCCCCCGCCGAGACCGGCAAGAAGGTGGCGGTGATCGGCGGCGGCCCCGGTGGCTTGTCGGCGGCCTATCACCTGCGCCGCAAGGGCCACGCCGTCACAATTTTCGAGGACCACGCCCTGCTGGGCGGCATGATGCGCTACGGCATTCCCGGCTACCGCACCCCGCGTGAGGTGCTGGACGCCGAAATCCAGCGCATTCTCGACATGGGCGTCGAGGCGCGCTGCGGCGTCCGCGTCGGCCGCGACATCCCGCTGGCCGAGATCGAATCCTCGTTCGACGCCATCTTCTGGGCGATCGGAACGCACACCGGCCGCGGCCTGCCGATCGCCGGCTGGGACGCGCCCAACTGCGTGACCGGCGTGGCCTTCCTGCGCGCCTTCAACGAGGGCCGCCTGCAGGTGGTGACCGAGCGCATCGTGGTGGTCGGCGGTGGCGACACCTCGATCGACGTCGCCTCGGTGGCCCGCCGCCTGGGCCACATCACCCAAATCCACGAGAAGGACCGTCCCGAGAACGTGGTGTGGGGCCAGACCGCGCACGACGTCTCGTCGGTCGCCCAGCGCCACGGCGCCAACGTGACGCTGACCTCGCTGTTCCCGGTCGAGAAGATGTTCGCCGCCGAGCGCGAAGTCTCGGACGCCAAGTCGGAAGGCGTCGACATCAAGGGCGGCATCATGCCGCTCGAGGTGATCAAGGACGCCAGCGGCCGCGCCGTCGCCCTCAAGCTTTGCAAATGCGAGATGGACGGCATGACGCCGGTCCCCGTCGCCGGCACCGAGTTCGAGATCGCCTGCGACCTGATCGTCTCGGCGATCGGCCAGCGGGGCGACATGCAGGGCCTCGAGGCGATGGACAACGGCAAGGGCTTCATCAACGCCGACAAGAACTTCCGGGTTCCCGGCAAGAAGGGCCACTTCGTCGGCGGCGACATCGTGCGCCCGCATTTGCTGACCACCGCGATCGGGCATGGCCGGGTCGCGGCCGAGTCGATCGACGTCTATCTGGCCGGCGACGAGATCGCCAAGCGGCCCAAGGTCGACGTCAACCACTTCAACCTGCTGGCCAAGCTGCGCGAAGTGAACCTGTCGCCCGAGCCCTATGCGGGCGGCGCCGTGCGCGGCACCGACGACGAGGGCTTCGCGGTCCACAATTACGAGGACCGCTCGCGTCACGAGATCGTGCCGTCGACCGACCTGTTCCTCGGCCACTTCCTCTATTCGGCCCGCCACAAGCGCCAGGAAGTCCACATCGACGCCGACGCGGTGATCGGCAATTTCGACGAGCGCCTGATGCCGCTGCCCGAGTCCGAGGCGATCGCCGAGGCCAAGCGCTGCATGAGCTGCGGTCTGTGCTTCGAGTGCGACAACTGCGTCATCTTCTGCCCGCAGGGCGCCGTTCAGCGCGTGCCCAAGAAGGAGCGGACGCTCGGCCGCTACGTCTTCACCGAGTATTCGCGGTGCATCGGCTGCCACATCTGCCACGACGTTTGCCCGACGGGCTACATCCAGATGGGCCTGGGGGAATAGGCGATGAAAGCAAGCTGGCTCATCGCCCTGCTGGCGATGTTGGTCGCGGGCTTGGGGTGGGGGCCGGCTTTCGCCGACCCCTTCCCCACCATACCCAAGGCCAAGGGGGAGCGTTGCGTCGAGGACCCGCAATATATGCGGCGCAACCACATGGACGTCCTGCGCCATCAGCGCGATGACACGATGCGGCTGGGCATCCGCACGACCAAGCATTCGCTCAAGGAATGCGTCTCGTGCCACGCCGTCGACGGCAAGGACGGCAAGCCGGTGACGGTCAAGAGCCGCCAGCATTTCTGCGCCTCGTGCCACGAATTCGCGGCCGTCGACATCGACTGCTTCGCCTGCCACGCCAGCACGCCGGAGGCCAAGCGATGAGCGCCACCACCTCACGCCGCGCCTTTCTCGCCGCCGCCTCGGCCGCCGTGGCGACCCTGGCCCCCGGCATCACCCTGATCGCCGCCCAGGCCAAGCCGGCCGACCAGCCCGCCTCGTCTTCGGTGCGCTGGGGCATGCTGATCGACACCACCCGCTGCTCGCAGGATTGTTCGGCCTGCGTCGGCGCCTGCAATGTCGAGAACGGGCTGGGCAGCCACGGCCGCCCGCAGACCGATCCCCAATGGATCCGCAAGGTCGACCTGACCTCGAAGCGCACCGGCCAGAAGCTGTCGCTGCCGGTCATGTGCCAACATTGCGAGTCTCCGCCCTGCGTCGACGTCTGCCCGACCGGCGCCTCGTTCAAGCGCCAGGACGGCATCGTCCTGGTCGACCGCCACATCTGCATCGGCTGCCGCTACTGCATGATGGCCTGCCCCTACAAGGCGCGCTCGTTCGTGCATGAATCGCTGGAGAACCAGCGGCCGCACCAGCCGCGCGGCAAGGGTTGCGTCGAGGGCTGCAACCTGTGCGCCCATCGCGTCGACGAGGGCAAGCGTCCGGCCTGCGCCGAGGCCTGCGCCAGCGGCGCCATCCTGTTCGGCGACCTCAACGACCCGAAAAGCGAGATCGCGCAGAAGCTCCGCACGCTGCCGACCACGCAAATCCGGCCCGAACTCAAGCTCAACACCGCGGTGCGCTACGGGGGGCTCAGCATATGAAGACCGTCGCCTATCGCGAAGTCGAGGCCATGACCACCGGCTGGTGGATGCTGATGGGGGTGCTCGCCGCCTTCACCAGCTTAGGCCTGCTCGCCGCCTTCTACATGGAGCACAACGGCCACTGGGTCACCGGCATGACCAACCAGATCGTCTGGGGTCTGCCGCACGTCTTCGCCGTGTTCCTGATCGTCGCCGCCTCGGGCGCGCTGAACGTCGCCTCGATCTCGTCGGTGTTCGGGCGCACCGCCTACAAGCCGTTGGCGCCCCTGTCCGCGCTGTTGGCGGTGTCGCTGCTGGCCGGCGGCCTGACCGTCCTGCTGCTCGACCTCGGCCGGCCCGACCGGCTGATGGTGGCGATGACCAAGTACAATTTCCGCTCGATCTTCGCCTGGAACGTCATCCTGTATTCCGGCTTCTTCGGCATCGTCGTGGTCTATATGTGGACCATGATGGACCGTCGGATGAAGTCTTTCTCGAAGCCCGCCGGTTTCGCGGCCTTCGCGTGGCGCCTGATCCTGACCACCGGCACCGGCTCGATCTTCGGCTTCCTGGTGGCGCGCACGCCCTACGACTCGGCGGTAATGGCGCCGATGTTCATCGCCATGTCGTTCTCGTTCGGACTGGCGGTGTTCATCCTGGTGGTGTTCGCCTCCAGCGAGATGACCAACCGGCCGCTGGGCGACGCGCTGGTGCGACGCCTCAAGAACCTGCTGGGCGTGTTCATCGCGGCGGTGCTCTACTTCGTCACCGTGCAGCAACTGACCGGCCTTTACGTCGCCGAGAAGCGGGACGCCGTGGTGTTCCTGCTGACCAATGGCGGCGTCTTCACCATCCTGTTCTGGTTGGTGCAGATCGGCCTGGGCGCGCTGCTGCCGCTGGCCCTGCTGTTCGCCCCGCCGACCGCCATGAACCGGCCGGCCATCGGGCTGGCGGCGATCCTGGTGATCCTGGGCGGCATCGCGCAGGTCTATGTGATCATCATTGGCGGGCAGGCCTATCCGATGCCGCTGTTCCCCGGCTTCGAGGCGACCTCCAGCTTCTTCGACGGCCAAGTGAACACCTACGTCCCCAGCGGCCCCGAGGCCTTCCTGGGGGTGAGCGGCTTCGCGGTGGCCATGCTGCTGGTGGCCTTCGCGTCCACCGTCTTCCGCTTCCTGCCGGAAAGCTTGGCGGACGAGGTGGTCGATCCCCACTGCGCGGCCAAGGCCCGCAAATGATCGGCCGCGCCCGCGGCGCCGAGAGGAAACTCGTGGCGCCCGGGCGCCCCGAGGGCTAAAAATGCCCCCGCAATTCCCCGATCGCCGGAGGCCCAGCCCTTGAGTCACGAGCATCCTTTCGCCCAGTATGTCCGCATTCTCGGCAAGGGCCCCCACCTCTCGCGCCCGCTGACCCTCGACGAGACCCGCGCCGCCGCGCGCATGGTGATCGACGGCGCGGTCGATCCGGTCCAGCTTGGCGCCTTCCTGTGCCTGCTGCGCGTCAAGACCGAGACCCCCGACGAGGTCGCCGGCTTCGTGCTGGCGGCGCGCGACGCCATCGCCCGTCCCGCCGATTTGCCCCACGTCGATCTGGACTGGTCGTCCTATGCCGGCAAGTCGCGCCAGCTTCCCTGGTTCGTTTTGTCCGCCCTGCTGCTCGCCCGCAACGGCGTGCGGGTCGGCATGCACGGCACCGAGAAGCACACCGCCGGCCGCGTCTACACCCGCGAGACCATCGAGGCGCTGGGCCTGCCGGTCGCCACCTCGATGGCCGAGGCCGGGCGCCATCTGGCCGCCGCCAATTTCTGCTATCTGCCGCTGGAATATCTAAGTCCGCGCCTGCACGAGATCATGGGCCTGCGCGCGCTGCTTGGGCTGCGCTCGCCGATCCACACCATCGCGCGGATGCTCAATCCGTTCGGCGCGCCGGCCTCGTTGATGAGCGTGTTCCACCCCAATTACCGCGACGTCCACCAAGAGGCGGCGCGGATGATGGGCCAACCCCGCATGGCCGTCTTCAAGGGCGAGGGTGGAGAGGTCGAACGCCGGCCGGAAAAGCCCTGCGTGGTGCGCACCCTCGACGGCGAGGAGGAATGGCCGGCCCTGCTGCCCGACGCGGCGCAGCCCCACGAGGACTCGATGGATCTCGGCCGCCTGATGGCCGTGTGGCGCGGCGAGGCGGACGAGCCCTACGCGGTGGCGACCATCACCGGCACCGCCGCCGTGGCGCTGAAGCTGATCGGCCGCGCCAACACCATCGCCGAGGCCGAGACGCTGGCGCGCGCCCTGTGGGACGGCCGCCGCCGCGAGGGCTTGGCGGGCTGACGGCGATGCCGCCCCGCCTGTTCATCTCGGCCGCCCACAAATCCTCGGGCAAGACCACCTTGACCATCGGGCTGGCCGCCGCCCTGGCGGCGCGCGGCCTAGACGTCCGCTGCTTCAAGAAGGGGCCGGACTATATCGACCCGCTATGGCACGCCGCCGCCGCGGGGCGGCCGTGCCGCAATCTGGATTTCCACACCCAGCCGCCGGCTGACATCCGCGCCTTGTTCGCCCGCGTGGGCGCCGGGGCGGACGTGGCCCTGATCGAGGGCAACAAGGGCCTGTATGACGGGGTCGACCTGGAAGGCTCGGATTGCAGCGCCGCGCTGGCCCGTCTGGTCGACGCCCCGGTGGTGCTGGTGGTCGATTGCGCCGGCATGACGCGCGGCATCGCGCCGCTATTGGCCGGCTACCGCGCCTTCGACCCCGAATTGCGGCTGGGCGGCGTGATCTTGAACAAGGTCAGCGGACCGCGCCACGAGCGCAAGCTGCGCGAGGCGGTGGCCCATTACGTCGGCCTGCCGGTGCTGGGCGCCGTGCATCGCCAGCCGGCCTTGGAGATCGTCGAGCGCCATCTCGGCCTGATCCCCTCGGTCGAGGCGGCCGGCTCCGACGCGGTGATCGCAGCCATCCGCGACGCGGTGGCCGCGCAGGTCGATCTCGACGCCCTGCTGGCGCTGGCGGCCAGCGCCGGCCCGTTCGCCGAGCCTCCCCCTGCCGCCCTCGCCCACCGGACGCCCGATCTGCGCATCGGCGTGGCGCGCGACGCCGCCTTCGCCTTCTATTACGAGGACGATTTCGAAGCCCTGCGCGCGGCGGGCGCCGCGATCGTGTTCTTCAGCCCGCTGGCCGATCCCGGTTTGCCGCCCGGCCTGGACGGCCTGTTCCTGGGCGGCGGCTTCCCCGAGACGCACATGGCGGCGCTGGAGGCCAACCAGTCCATGCGCGCCGACCTGCGCGAGGCGGTCGCCGCCGGAATGCCGATCCACGCCGAATGCGGCGGCATGATGTATCTGTCGCGCTCGATCACCTGGAAGGGCGAGCGCCGCGCCATGGTCGGCGCCCTGGCCGCCGACACGGTCATGCACGAGCGGCCGCAGGGCCGCGGCTATGTCCGCCTGCGCGAGACCGCGGCCTTTCCCTGGCCCGCCTTGACCGGCGATCCCGGCGTGGTGCCGGCGCACGAGTTCCACTACTCGGCGCTCGAAGACACCGATCCGGGCTTGCCCCACGCCTATGACGTGCTGCGCGGCGCCGGCCTGGGCGGCGGCCGCGACGGCCTGGTGGTCGGCCGCACCCTGGCCACCTACGCCCATCTGCGCAATGTCGGCGGCAACCGCTGGGCCGAACGGTTCGTGGCCTTCGCGCGGGACGCGCGGGCATGACCCTTAAATGATTGCCGGAGCCCGTGGCGGCGCGTTAACCTTGACACTCATGGGGCAAGCGGGGTTGGGATGAGGGCTCCTTCGTCCTTGGCGTCGGCCGGCAAGGGGGCCGAGTGGGCGCCGCAATTCGTCGAATTCAGTTCCAACCTTCTGGGCACCGTGGCCGAGGGAGTGATCGACTATGTCAACCCGGCGGGCGTCCGCATGCTGGGCTATGAGACGGACGAGGACATCACCGGGCGCCCGCTGGCCGAGTTCGTCCACCCCGACTACCGCGACCTGCTGGACGACGGACTGAGCATCCTCGCCGAGGAAGGTCTGCCGCTGCCCTTGCGTCTGATCCGCTCGGGCGGCGCGCTGATCGACGCCGAGTTCGTCGTTCGCCCGATGAACCGGGGGAACCGCGCCGCCTACATGATCGAGGCGCGCGACATCACCCGGTTCAAGCAATCGGCCGAGGCGGTGCGCGCCCGCGAGCAGAAGCTGCAGGGCATCCTGAAGACCGCCGCCGAGGCGATCATCACCATCGAGCGCGACGGCACCATCGAATCGTTCAATCCCGCCGCCGAGCGCATGTTTGGCCACCGCACCAACGAAATCCTGGCCAAGCCGGTCACCAGCCTGCTGGTCGACCCGGCCCCCGAGCCCGGCGAGGACCCTTGCGCCCATGTCCGCGGCCGGCTGATCGGCACCAACCGCGAGGGTCTGGGCAAGCGCAAGGACGGCGAGGAATTCCCCATCGAATTCTCGGTCGCCGAGCTTCGGCATGGCAGCCAGCTCTTGTTCATCGGCATCATCCGCGACATCGGCGAGCGGCGGCGGGCCGAGGAGCGCATTCGCCATCTCGCCCATCACGACCCCCTGACCGGCCTGCCCAATCGCCACCTGTTCAACGACCGGCTGGCCATGGCGCTGTCGCGGGCGCGCCGCGGCGGCGCCAAGCTGGCCTTGATGTATGTCGATCTGGACCGCTTCAAGCCGATCAACGATACGCTCGGGCACGAGGCCGGCGACGCGGTGCTGAAGGCGGTGGCCGAGCGTCTGAACCAGGCGCTGCGCAAAGTCGACACCGTCGCCAGGGTGGGCGGCGACGAATTCGTGGTGATCGCCGAAAGCATCACCTCGGTCGAGGATGCGGGCGTGGTCGCGCGCAAAATCCTGGAAAGCCTGAGGGAGCCGATCGCCTTCCGAACCCATGAGTGCCGGATCGGCTGCAGCATCGGGATCAGCCTGTTCCCCGAGCACGGCGACGACCCCGACACCCTGTGCCGAACCGCCGATTCGGCGATGTACGCGGTCAAGGCGGCCGGCCGCAACGATTTCCGCATTTTCCGGCCCGGTTGCGACGAATAGGTCGTTTCTCCTTTTACCCACACGGGATGAAGGGTTTAATATCCTTCCAACCGACTTGGGCAAAAAGGGGGGTGAAATGAGCGTAAAAGCCAAGATCATGGCCGTTTTGGGCGCGATGCTGGGCGTCGGCGGCATCGTCGTGCTGGTGCTGGCGGCGGGCTTGATGCGCGCGCAGCCGGTGCTCGAGGACATGAACCGAAGCGTCGTGACCCTGGTCGACGACGGCATCCCCCTTCTGATCACCGCGATCGAAATCAAGGCCGACGTCATCCAGGTGCAGCAATGGCTGACCGACATTTCGGCCACCCGCGGGCTGGACGGTCTGAACGACGGTTTCGACGAGGCCAAAACCTACGCCGACAGTTTCGCGACCCACGTGGCGCAGGCGCGCGGACAGGCCAAGGCTCTCGGCCTGCCCCAGGTCCTGGCCGTGCTGGACCGGATGGAAAAGGATTTCGGCCCCTATTATGAAACCGGCCGCAAGATGGCCCAGGCGTATATCGACCACGGGCCGGCCGGCGGCAACGTGATGATGGGCGAGTTCGACGCGGTCGCCGAAAAGATGGGCGAGGCGCTGGACGCGTTGGCCAAAGAGATCCAGGCGTGGTCCGAGCGGTCGCTGGGCGACATGAAGGACCAGGCGACCGGCGTCGCGGCCGGCAATCGCGACATCCTTGCGACGCTGGGCATGCTGGCGGTGGGCGGTGGCCTGATCGGCCTGGGCGGCGCGGTCTATCTTTTCCGTCTGATCCAGAAATGCCTGAATTCGCTGCTGTCCGATATCGACACGGTGTCGCGGCGCGCCGCGCATGTCGATTTTCTCCTCTCTCCCGATCGTCGCGACGAGTTCGGCGTCATCGCCCAGGCGCTCGGCCGGTTCCATGAGAACCTGTTGGAAGTCGATCGCCTCGCCGCCGAGCAGGAGCGGATCAAGGCGCGGGCGGGTGAAGAGCGCCACCGCATCCTGATGGGGCTGGCCGAGGAGATGGAGCAACGGGTCGGCTCGGTCGTCCACACGGTCAGCGCGGCCGCCACCCAGATGCGCTCGACCGCCGAAGCGATGAGCGGCACCGCGCACCAGACCAGCACCCGCGCCATGGCGGTCGCCTCGGCGGCCGAGCAGGCCTCCGGCAATGTCCAGACGGTCGCGGCGGCGGCCGAGGAACTCAGTTCATCGATTCGCGAGATCGCGCGGCAGGTCGCGCAGTCCAGCCAAGTGTCGCGCGGCGCCGCCGAGGAGGCGACCCTCGCCAACGACCGGGTCAAGGGGCTGGCGGGCAGCGCCCAGCGCATCGGCGAGGTGGTGAACCTGATCAACGACATCGCCGCCCAGACCAACCTGCTGGCGCTCAACGCCACCATCGAGGCGGCGCGGGCCGGCGAGGCCGGCAAGGGTTTCGCGGTGGTCGCCAACGAGGTCAAGCACCTCGCCAACCAGACCGCCAAGGCGACCGACGAGATCGCCCAGCAGATCGCCGGCGTGCAAAGCGAAAGCGAGAACGCCGTCAAGGCGATCGCCTCGATCGCCGGCACCGTGGCGCGCCTCAACGAGATCGCCGGCGCCATCGCCTCGGCGGTCGAACAGCAGAACGCCGCCACCCAGGAGATCGCCCGCAACGTGCAGCAAGCCTCGGCCGGCACCAACGAGGTCTCGGCCAACATCGCCAGCGTCAACGAAGCCGCCGCCGAGTCCGGCGAGGCCGCGAACCAGGTGCTGGACGCGGCGGGCGACCTGTCGCGCCAAGCCGAATTCCTGGACACCCAGGTGCAAAAGGTCGTCGAACACCTGCGCGCCGCCTGAGGGGCGCCTCACACCGCCGCTTCGGGAAGCCGCTGGTTCAGTGCCTCGGCGGCGGCGCGGCCGGCGGCGGGCAGTCGGGCGGCCAGGGCGACGGCCTCGTCTCCGCGCCCTTCGCGGCAGGCCGCTTCGATCTCTCCGGCGAGCGCGGACAGCGCCATCAGGCCGAAATTGCCCGCGGTGGATTTGAGATCGTGCGCCTGCCGGCCCAGGCCGTCCGGGTTGGTCTCGGCGCGCATGTCGGCGCAGCGGGCCTCGAGCGTGGTCGAGAACAGTCGCACCACCTCGACGGCGTCGGCCAGACCCAGGTCGAGCACCAACGAATCGATGGCCCGGCGGTCGAAAACCGGGGGCTCGCCGCGATCGGCGGGCGCCGCGACCGCCACGATCGAGTCTCCCGCCGCGACATGGCGGGCCAGCGCGGCGAACAGCGCCTCGGGATTGACCGGCTTCGCCAGATAGTCGTCCATGCCGGCCGCGAAGCAACGCTCGGCGTCGCCCGACAGGGCGTTGGCGGTGAGCGCGATGATCGGCACCTCGCCTTCGGCGCCGGGCAGGGCGCGGATCGCGCCGGCCGCCTCCAGCCCGTCCATGCGGGGCATCTGGACGTCCATCAGCACCGCGTCGAAGCCACCGCCCGCGGCGGCCTGGACGGCCGCGTAGCCGTCCTCGACCACGGTGACCGCGTGGCCGCGTCGCTCCAGGATGGCGACCGCCACGCGCTGGTTGACCGGGTTGTCCTCGGCCAGCAGGATTCTGAGCGGCGGCGGCGCCGCCGTCTGATCGGCGCGCCGTTCGGCGACCGGAACCACCCGCCCCTCGGGCAGTCGCAGGACGAACCAGAAGGTGCTGCCGCGCCCCGGCACGCTGTCGATGCCGATTCGCCCGCCCTGCTGATCGAGGATCTTCTTGCAGATCACCAGTCCCAACCCGGTGCCGCCAAACCGCCGCGAGATCGACGAATCGGCTTGGCTGAACGAGCGGAACAGCCGGTCCTTGGCCTCGGCGGTGACGCCGATCCCGGTGTCGGCCACGGCGAAGCGCAGCCAGTCGGGGCCATCGGCCGGCGATGGCTCGACGGTCAGCAGAACGCCGCCCCGCTCGGTGAACTTGACCGCGTTGCCCAGCAGGTTCAGCAGCACCTGCCGCAGCCTGCCGACATCGCCCATCACGTGCGGGGGCACCCGGGGCGCCATGCGGACCTCGATCCGGATGCCCTTCTCGCGAGCCCGCGGCGTCATCAGCCCGGCCACGCTGTCGATGGTGCGCCGCAGGTCGAAGGGGGCGCGCTCGAAGTCGATCTTGCCGGCCTCGAGCTTCGAGAAATCGAGGATGTCGTCCAGGATGGCCAGCAGCGACTCGCCCGATTGATGCACCGTCTCGAGATGCTCGCGCTGCTCGGGCGCCAGCGGCGTGTCGAGCACCAGCCGCGTCATGCCCAGGATGCCGTTCATCGGGGTGCGGATCTCGTGGCTCATTACCGCCAGGAACTCGGTCTTGGCGCGCGCCCCCGCCTCGGCCGCCTCCTTGGCCGCCGTCAACGCCTCCTCGCGGCGGCGGATGGCTTCGACGAAGAAGCCCAGACTGCGCGCCATGTCGCCGATCTCGTCATTGCCGCCGGTGGGGATCGCCGTCTCGCGGCCCTCGACATGGGCGGCCATCGCCTCCTTCAGCGCCAGCAGGCGCCGGATGATGTCGCCATTGACCGCGAAGAAGAAGCCGAACGCGCCGATGATGCACAACACCACGATGGCGACCAGCAGGTTCGAGCGCATGCTGAGCACGTCGTGCAGCGACACGCCCTTGTCGGCGATGTCCTTCTGAATGCCGTTGAACAGCGTCGAAACCGCCGAGACGAACTGCGACGACAACAGACGATTGCGGTTCAAAGCCCCCGCTTGCGCCTGCATCAATTCGATCTGTCGGCCGCGCGCCTGGAAGATGCCCGACCGCCCGAACGCCAAGGTGCGGATTTCGGCGTCGAGCAGGCCCAGTCGCCCGCCATCGGTCTTGCCCACCTGGTTCAAGGATTGCGCGGCCTCGGCCAGAACGCGGGCGCATTCCTCCTTCAACTTGGCGATGGCGGCCGGATTCTTGGCGTTCACGGCCGAGGACAGCAGCAGCACCGCCTCTTGCGCCGCGATCGACCATTCCAGCGCCGGGCGGGCGACGTCGTTCTCGCCCGCCGCCAATTCGCGGGCCAGATGACGCACCTCGGCGGCGAAGCCGCGCGCCCGGCCATACGAGGTCAGCATGCCCTCGTCGGCGACGATCCGTTCTTCGGCGATGTGATCCAAGCTGGTCAGATTGTCGACCAGATTGGCGCGGTGTTCGCGCAAGAGCGCCATGCGCTCCTCGCCAAGCCGCGACGATTCCAGGCGCTGGATGCGTTCGTCGAGCGAGCGCACCTGGTCGGCGATGCGCGCCGCCACCGTCTGGCGGGCGAACTGGTTGTCGACCGACACCAGCGTCGGGGCGTTGGCGACGATCGCCTCGCTCTCGCGCGCCAACTGCGAGGCGATCACCAGATTGCGCAAGGCGTCGCCGCCCACCGCGTCGAAATCCTCGCGCAGCCGGCCGAAGGTGTAGAGGGAAACCAGGCTCGCGGTCACGGTGAAGGCGGTGATGGCCACCAGCGCGGCCGCCAATCGAAACGCCACCCCCACCCGCAGCTTAGCCATGCCCCAGTGTCCCATTCGCCCCCGAATGGGATTATGCACGAGAGCGCGGACGAAGGAAGCCCCGCACGTCTGGCGGGAGCCTCACAGTCCGGCGAGTCCGACCAGTCCGGCGGCCACGCCGATCAGCACGGCGGCGAGCACCGCCATGGCCAGCAGCCAACCGACGCCGGCCGGCATGCCACCCCGGCTTTGAACATGCTGGCCGAAATGGAGCGGTTGCGGGTGCCGCCCGGCGATTCGCCGCTGTCGCGACACCGACTCGGCGGCGGCCCGCGGATCGGTGGGAGTCCCGGTGGCCTCGGCGTCGGTTTCAAGCGGCGCCGCCGCCGGATCGGGATGCCCGATCTTGTCGCCGGTCTCGCCGCGGTCGGTGTCTTTCCGTTCCATGGACAGCAGATGTCGACGGCGCGCCCAGGTTTTTTAGATGCCCTGTCGGGGTAGGCCCGCTATCGCAACGGCGGCGGCAGCGACTCGCGCGCCGCCACCATGCGGCCGCCCGCGCCCAGCGCCTCGTCGGCCAGGGTGACCATCAGGCGGTTGGGCTGGGCCTGGGGGCGCAGGCGGCGGATATGGGCCAGCACGCGCGTCTCGCGGCCGGGGCTGGCCTGGCAGCCCAGCATGAAGGCCGCCGCCGTCGAGCGCGAGACCCCGGCCATGCAATGGACCAGCACCCGCCCGCCGGGCGGCAGGTCGCGGCCGAAGGACAGGATGTGGCGCACATGATCGGCCCTCGGCAGCACCACGGCGCGGCCCGCCGCCGCGAGCGCCCGGCGAATGGGGTCGTCGGGCGGCGGGGGCCGATCCAGGTCGTGGAAGGCCAGCCTGAGCACCCGATCCTCGGGGATGCGGCGCGGGATGACCGCGCGGAAGCCGGGATCGGTGATCGAGAGGATATGGGTGTGCCCTTCGGCGAGATCGCAGACCTCGGCCTCGGCGCAAATGGTGATGTCGAATGGAAGCATCCCGCCAATGTGGGAAATCCGACCCCTTGCCTCCAGGGGTCGTCGTAACGATCAGATGCGGGGGGTGGTCGTAAACACAATCTCAATGAAGCGGCATGGACACGCGAAGCGGATGCGTTTACACCTTCCGACCCGTAGGTCACACGAAAAGGGGCGAAGCATGAAGCGGATCCACGACTTCGTCTCGCACGGGTACGACTCGGACGCGGGCATCATCCGAAACAAGAACGACCGCGCCATCGAGCAGTTGGTTCAGGCCCTGACCACCCTGACGCCACCCCTGCGCCTGATCGACCTGGGGGTGGGCGATGGCGCGTTCCTGTCCCGGCTGGCCGAACATATCGGCGAGGCGCGCTTCACCGGCGTCGACCTGTCGAGCAAGATGGTCGAAAAGGCCGCCGGCGCGGTGCCCGGACTCGAGGGCATCGTGAGCGACATCCGTCACGTCGCCGAGCACACCAAGGAAGGCGGCTGGGATGTCGCCATCGCCCATTTCGTGCTGGCCTATGTCGATATCGAGACGCTGATCGCCCAGGCCAAGCACGTGTTGCGGCCCGGCGGCCTGTTCTCGTTCGTCACCTCGACCAACTCGGCCGCCAATGTCTGCCGCCGCGAGATCGCGCGGCTGCGCGGCACCGGCAATCCGCTCGACCGACTCGCCGCCTGGGTCGGCGAGCGGGGCATCGAGCGCACCCAGACCCCCGACGATTTCGAGGAGATGGCGGCGGCGCTGGCGGCCCAGGGCTTCAGCGTGGCCTCGCGCGAAAGCCATTCGACCCGCGTCGTGCTGAACGACAGCGCCGAGGCCTACGAGTTCGGTATCACCAAGGGATGGGGCGTCAACGCGATCAGCATCCCCCTGTTGCCGACCGGGCTGTTGCTGAAGATCGCCGAGATGGCGCTGGATCGGTGCGAATACCCCTACGTCGCCGAGCACACCGTCGAGATGGTGGTGGCGCGAAAGGACGGTTGAACGCGGCCGGCGTCGACATAGCGTCTTCCACGCTCGCTGAAAACCTGCAAATATTCCTCCCATGGAAACCGAAGCCCACCAGAAGCCGGCCGAGACGCCGGACCCGATCGCCGATGCGGGCGCCGAAGCCCGCCGCGAGGTCACCCGCCAGCTCAAAGGCCCGGTCGCGCAACGCTTCGCCGAACTGCTGCCCGGACTGGGCGCCAAGGGCGATCCCTACAAGACCGCCATGGCGACCCCCGACATCCTGTTCAGTTGCGCCCAGGTGTTCCGCGCCAAGCGCGAAGCCTTCGCCGAATTCCTGGTCGACGCCGAAGGCAACCCGGTGACCGACGACGAGACCCGACTGGCCTGTGGCCGCTCGGTGACCGAGATCGTCGGCATGGTGGTGCGCACCGGCATGCGCAGCTTCGCGGAAGGCCATTTCGGCGACCCGATCAACCCGGCCCGCGCCGCCAAACTCGCGGCCACCAAACGCGCCGAGCCGATGGGATCGCGGTTCTGGAAGCTGCTCGACATCTCGAAGCTGTCGGCCCTGTTCCGCAAGAACTACGGCACCGAGGCGCCGCCGCCGAAGGGCACCACCCTGTCGGGGCGCTTCTATGCGGCGATCAAGGACCACCTTGATTTCGAGTGGCAGATCAAGTTCTTCCCGCTTTACGTCGAAATTCCGTCGCACGTCTTCGACAAGCTGGGCGTCGGCATCACCCGCATGGACACGGAAGAGCGGCTGATGCGGCTGGCCAAGCTGGCGATCGCCGATATCAACAAGGCCGAGCAGGTGCTGGGCGATCCCGCCCTGACCCGCGAGATGATCGACAACAACGTGCTGGCCTCGAAGACGGTGTCCGACCTGGGCGACGAATTCCATGACATTCATAACGTGCTGCTTGAATCCAGCATGGGCACCAAGAAGAAGTGGGACGCCCTGGCCAACCGCGACACGATGAAGAAGCTGGCCACCGACAAGCGCGTCACCAAGCAAGACATCGCCGCGCTGGCCGATTACCTGGACATCCTGAACGAGACCGCGCTCGACTGCATGCTGGACCTGCATCTGACCCGCGATCAGATGCAGATGTTCCTCAAGGCCGCCGAGGAGAATCTGGGTCCCGGCCTGTTCGTCGCCCTGTTCGGGCCGCAGCAGACCGAAATGCCCGACAACAAGGCCGAGCAGGAGCGCATCCGCAAATACTTGTCCTTTTCGGAAACCGCCCTGCGCAACCTGGTCAAGGCGGTCAAGCAGTTGGAGGAGCAGGCCCGCAAGTCGGGCGGCGGCGGCGTCGAGGAAAATCTGGCCACCGTCTGCCGCGCCCGCCGGCCCGACCTTGAAAAGGAAATGAAGAAATTCATGCCGCCCCGCGGGGCCTGAGTTGAGCGGCTGGGGCTGCCCCCACGAGGTCGGCGGGCTGTGCAAACGCCTTCAACGCCGCCCCTGCGATCCCGGAATGCGCGGCTGCGTCCTGCATGGCCGCTTCACCTTCGCCGACAACGCCGCATTCCGACAGATGCTGGGTGGCCTCGACGCCAGCGGCAAACAGGTCACCTTCAACCTGTCCCAGGTCACCTTCATCGACTCGGCCGGCATGGGCATGCTGCTTCTGGCCCGCGAGACGCTTACCCGTCAGGGCCGGGGCGTCACGCTCCAGGGCGCCCGCGATCAGGTCAAGCACCTCCTGTCGGTCACCAACATGGGCAAGATGTTCACCATCGTCGATTGACCCGACGCCAGGGGGCCATTGCCTTCGCGCCGGCCCCCTGGCTAAACTTCCGGCCCATTCGTCCCAGGAGTGCCGCCGTGACCTATGCTCCCTCCGTCTGCCCGCATGATTGCCCGAGC
>JADGAL010000129.1:4375-8771 GCA_015232025.1 Alphaproteobacteria bacterium | reverse complement strand
GTCGGGGTTCTTGGCGGCCTTCTGGGTCGGATGGTCGGGGCGCAGGCCATAGCCGATGTCGGTGATCGCCTTCTTGAAGCCGACATGCTTCGAGACGAAGTCCTGGTTCACCGCGTTGTTCTGGATGATGTAATTCGCGATGAAGTTGACGATCGCCAGATCGGATTGCGGCGAGAAGATGATCGGCAGGTCGGCCAGTTCGAATGAGCGGTGCTCGTAGGTCGACAGCACGGCGACTTGGCAGCCCTCGTGGGTCAGGCGCCGGTCGGTCAGGCGCGACCACAGGATCGGATGCATCTCCGACATGTTGGCGCCCCACAGCACGAAGGCGTCGGCGTGCTCGAGGTCGTCATAGCAGCCCATCGGCTCGTCGATGCCGAAGGTGCGCATGAAGCCGACCACCGCCGAGGCCATGCAATGGCGCGCGTTGGGATCGAGGTTGTTCGAGCGCAGGCCGGCCTTCATGAACTTGGCGGCCGCATAGCCTTCCCAGATGGTCCACTGGCCCGAGCCGAACATGCCGACCGAGGTGGGACCCTTCTTCTTCAGCGCCTCTTTCCACTTGGTCGCCATGACGTCGAAGGCCTCGTCCCACGACACCGGCGTGAAGTCGCCGTTCTTGTCGTAGACGCCGCCCTTCTTGCGCAGCAGCGGCTGGGTCAGGCGGTCCTGGCCGTACATGATCTTGGACAGGAAATAGCCCTTGATGCAGTTCAGGCCCTTGTTGACCGGCGCGTCGGGGTCGCCCTGGGTGGCCACCACCCGGCCGTCCTTGACGCCGACCAGGACGCCGCAGCCGGTGCCGCAGAAGCGGCACACGCCCTTGTCCCAGCGGATGCCGCCGGCGGGCGCGGCGGCCTCGGCCTGATGCAACCGCGCCGGCAGCGTTATGCCGGCGGCGGCGGCCGTCGCCATGACGGCGTTGGTCTTGATGAAATCGCGGCGTGTGACGCTCATGATCAGGCCTCCCCTGTAACCCCTGCGTGGTGGTGATAGACCAATGAAATCGCGGCGACGCCCGCGAGCCCCTGCATCACGTGCAGGGTCTCGCCCGCCGACGCCTGGTCGGTGTCTTCGACTGTGACGACCAGCCGGCCATCGGGCTCGGCGTGGTGAATTTCGACGCCGGGCAGCGCGCACAGATCGCGTTGAACCGGCTCCATGCGGTCGGGCCGCACCTGGACGAGCACGCCGCAGAGGTTTCCCTCGGCGCCGGCCGTGCCGCCCTCTTCCTCGTCGATGAATTTTTTCACGCGCATGCGGCCATCTCCGTTCGAGGCGCCACGGTCACCGCCGCCACCGGGCAAGGCGCCACGCAGGCGCCGCAGCCGGTGCAGGCTTCGGCCGTCAATTCGGGGCGCGAAAAGCCGCCCGGCATCGGCCGGAAGCGGATCGCTGCGGCCTCGCAGCGCTCGCCGCACACGCGGCAGACGACGCCTTGGGCCGACAGGCAACGCTCGCCGAACGAGGCCTTGAGCGGCCAGGACGGCGTCGCGGCCAGGGCGCCCGGCTTGCAAGCCTTCGCGCACAGGCCGCAGAAGGTGCAGCCGCCGGCCTGGAAATCGATCGTCGGAAAACCGCCGTCGCCGCGCGCCACGATCCCTTCCGGGCAGGCGCGGGAGCAGTCGCCGCAACGGTCGCAAACTGACAGAAAGTCGGGCTCGGACAGGGCGCCGGGCGGCCTGACGGCGGCTGGCGCGCGTCGCAACCGGCCCCTCAACAAATTGCGCCTTCCGAAATCCACGTCAGATCGCCCTTCCGCCCATCGCACCTGGGCCGCGACATTCGCAGCCGAACAGTTAAAGAGTCCTATGAACGCCCCCTTGCGCCCAGCGCACCCACCATTGCGCTGGCGGCGATCGCCCCAATCGACCGTGGAACGAGTGTAAATCCGCTTGTGCGCCGCAAACTTGACGTTGGTCAACCTTTCGGCGGGTGATGCAAGAGTTGGCCGGCCGCGCTATGATCGTCATGGACGATCAGCGGGGGGCGCCGAGTTTGACCGAGCGGAACGAGCGGGACTCGCTGCCCTCGCGTCTGGGCCGCATCCTTGGCGCCTCGGCCGGCGAAATCATGACCTTCCATGCCGAGACGCTGACCTTGTTGGCGATCAGCCGCGGGGCGCGCGACAATCTTGGCCTCGACGACCAGGAATGGCGGCGGCTGACGCCGATCGACCTGATGCCCGAATTCAACCGCGGGCGGTTCGAGCGGCTGCTGTTCCCGCTGCGCACCGGCGACTCGCCGGACGTCGCCTTCCAGACCATGCAGCGGCGCAAGGACGGCTCGCTGTATCCGGTCGATGTGCGCCTTCAGTTCTCGGGCGAGGCCGAGCCGGCGCTGTTCGTCGCCACCGTCCACGACATCACCGCCGTGCAGGAGCGCGAGGGCGAATTGCTGCGGGTCAGCCGCGCCATGATGGCGCTGACCCGGTCGTCGGAAGCCCTGGTCCACGCCTCGAGCGAGCGGCAGTTGATCGATCGGGTCTGCCGCATCGCGGTCGAGCAGGCCGGCTACCGGATGGCCTGGGTGGGCTATGCCCGGCCCGACCGCTCGGTCGAGCCGGTCGCCGTGTCGGGCGACGACCACGGCTATGTCGCCGCCGCCCGGGTGTCGTGGGACGAGACCGACCCGCGCGGCGGCGGCCCGATGGGACGGGCGATCCGCACCGGCCGGACGGTGGTGACCCGCGACACCGCCAGCGACGCCTCGTTCGCGCCGTGGCGCGAGGCGGCCAAGCGCCACGGCTTCGCCTCGCTGATCGCCCTGCCGATGGTGATCAGGGGCGGGGTGATCGGCGCCTTGGCGATCTACGGCGCCGAGCCCGACTCGTTCGACGAGCGCGAGGTGCATCTGCTGGCCGACCTGGCCCGCAATCTGGCCTACGGCGTCGACACCCAGCGGACCCGCGAGCAGCGCCTGCGCGCCGAGCGCGAACTGACCGAAAGCGAAGAGCGCTACCGCACCCTGGTCGAGCTGTCGCCCGACGCCATCCTGGTGCATGTCGAGGGATCGGTGGTGTTCGCCAACGCCGCCGCCCGCTCGGTGTTTCGCGCCGGCCCGGACGATTCGCTCGCGGGGCGCGCGATGATCGAGCTGGTTCCGCCCCAGCATCGCGAGCGCCTGGCCCGCCGCCTGCCGCTTAACCATCTCGCCGAATTCGTGCTGATGCGGCTGGATGGCGAGACCTTCCACGCCGAGGTCGCCGTGGGCGACACCACATTCCTGGGCCAGCCGGCCCGCCAATTGGTGATCCGCGACATCTCGGAGCGCAGGCAGATCGAGGCCCAACTGATCCAGGCCGGCAAGCTGGCCATGCTGGGCGAGATGGCGGCCGGCATGGCGCACGAACTCAGCCAGCCGCTGAACATCATGCGCATGGCGGCCGAGGGCGCCCTGCTGCTGATCGAGCGCGGCCGCGCCACGCCCGATTACCAAAGCGGCCAATTCGCGCTGATTTCCGACCAGGCCCGCCGAATGGCCGAGATCATCGACCACATCCGCGCCTTCAGCCGCAAGGACAGCGACGCCATCGCGGTGTTCGACGCCTGCGACGCGGCCCGCCAAGCCGCCGCGCTGATGGCGCAGCAGGTCCGCCACGCCGATGTCGACCTGCTCATCGATCTTCCGGCCGCGCCGCTGCCGGTCAAGGGCCGGCCGGTCCAGTTGGAACAGGTGATGATCAATCTGCTGGCCAACGCGCTGGACTCGGTGCGCGAGCGCCTGGCCGCCAGGGGTGGCGGGCGCGGGCGCATCGAAATCCGCGCCGAGCCGGCCGACGCCGGCCTGATGCGGCTGACGGTCGGCGACAACGGCACCGGCGTGCCTCCCTCGCTGCTCGACCGCATCTTCGAGCCGTTCTTCACCACCGAGGAGGTGGGACGCGGCACCGGCCTGGGCCTGTCGGTCAGCTTCGGCATCGTCAACCGGATGGGCGGATCGATCGAGGCGCGCAACCGGGATTGCCTGGGCGACGGCGGCGCCCTCTTCGACCTGTTGCTGCCCTTTTCCGACGAGCCGCTGGCCGAGACCGCGCCCGCCGCGCCGCTCGCCGGCCCCACGCCGCCGCCCGACCTCCACATCCTGGTGGTCGACGACGAGCCGCGCGCCGTCGAGATGATGGCGCTGTTCCTCTCCGACATGGGCTATCGCGTCAGCACCGCCCAGGACGGCGTCGCCGCCTGGGAGACCTACATGGCCGATCCCGCCGACGCGGTGGTGACCGACATGCGCATGCCCAAGGGCGGCGGCTTCGAGCTGATCGACCGGCTGCGCGACTTCGATCCCCTGCTGCCGATCGTCGTGGTGACCGGCCACATGGGCGGCGCCGAGGCGTTGGGCGAGCACGCCGACGACCGGCTGGTGGTTCTCCACAAGCCGGTCGCCCTGAAACGGC
>JADGAL010000129.1:0-4296 GCA_015232025.1 Alphaproteobacteria bacterium | reverse complement strand
GCATCCGCTTATACTTTGGTTGGTGCTTGGCCAAGGAGCCGAAATGCGGATCGTGCTGGCGGACGACCACAATCTGGTGCGCGACGGCCTGAAGCCCTTCCTGCGGGAATTGGCGCCCGAGGTCGAAATCGTCGACGCCAGCACCTTTCCCGAGGCGCTGGCCGCCGTGGAGGGCCAACCCGAGCCCGCCCTGGTGCTGCTCGACCTGATGATGCCCGGCATGGACGGCGTCAAGGGCGTCGAAACGATGCGCGCCCGCCTTCCCAAGACCCCGGTGGTGATCGTTTCGGGCCATGTCGGCCGCGAGGCGGTGCTCAGCGCCATGCGGGCCGGCGCCTCGGGGTTCATTCCCAAGACCATCTCGGGCGCCAATCTGGTCAACGCCCTGCGGCTGGTGATGGCCGGCGAGACCTATCTTCCCGCCTCGCTGCTGGCCGCCGACGAGCCGCCGGCCAAGCTGGGCCTGTCGCCGCCGCTCGACACGCTGAGCCCGCGCGAACGCGAAATCCTCTCCTATCTGGTCGAGGGCAATCCCAACAAGGTGATCGCCCGCCATCGCGACCTGCAAGAGATCACGGTCAAGATTCATCTGCGCAACGTCTATCGCAAGATCGGCGCCGCCAACCGCGCCCAGGCCGTGCGCATCGCCATGTCGGCCGGGTTCAAGTAACACCAACCTTGGTATGAGCGCGGCCGCCCGGACCATACCTTTGGTCCGGTTCCGACCCAACCTCCTTATACGGTCGCCCTTTTGCCGGGCGGCCCCTTCGCGGGTATCAAGGGATCAGCGGCGGAACACGCCGGCCCCGACGAAGGAGACCAAGCCATGGGCAAGAACACCAGCCTCGACGTCGAGAGCTTCAAAGCCATGTCCGCCCAAGCCGCGGCCCTCCTCGATCAAAGCCGCCGGATGCGCGAACAAGCCCGCCGCGCGACCCTCAAGATCGACGGCATCGCCGAAAAACTCTCGGCCATCGACCTCACCAAGCTGATGACCGACATGCGCCGTTTCGCCCAAATCGCCCGCGGCGCCACCGCCTAATCCCCCATCCCCACAGGTGGCGCTTGCCCGGCCGGCCCGCTCCCCGCGGGCCGGCCGAACTTTTTTCGGGTCGGGGGTTCCGGGGAACGCCGATACCCGCTAAACTGGTACCGCCGGCCGCCTTCGAGCACCCCGGTGACGGGCGCACCCCCAGGGGGCGCTCGAAACGCTGTTTGCCATTGTGAATCAAAAACTTCGCCGCTTGAAGCCCGGTTGGGCGGGCGATCACGGAGACAACGGGCGGCCCCTCGGGGGGGGGTGCTCGAAAACGGTGGTGTAAGTTGTTGGCCGGGTTGGGGAAATTCGACCGGCCCTTTCCCCGGCAGTAATGCCGGGGCCTCATTGAAGCTTCGCGAGCTTGCGCGGGTCGCCCTCGCCAACGTCCGCCTTTCCCCGGCAGTAATGCCGGGGCCTCATTGAAGCTCAGCGACGACGGCCCGCCGCTCCGCCTCAATGCGCTTGGCTTTCCCCGGCAGTAATGCCGGGGCCTCATTGAAGCGCCTTGGCGAGGTGCACGACAACGGCAACCCCTCCGTTGAGCTTTCCCCGGCAGTAATGCCGGGGCCTCATTGAAGCGGCGTCGAGTGCGTTGCTGGTAACCTCGGGAAGAACTTTCCCCGGCAGTAATGCCGGGGCCTCATTGAAGCTGGCCGCGCGACATGCAGATCGGCATGGATCAGGCGCCTTTCCCCGGCAGTAATGCCGGGGCCTCATTGAAGCCCGATCGCACCATCCACCCCGCGAACGACGCTCCCGACCTTTCCCCGGCAGTAATGCCGGGGCCTCATTGAAGCGAAGAGAAGCCAATAAGCGTTGCAGGCATGATTGATCCCCTTTCCCCGGCAGTAATGCCGGGGCCTCATTGAAGCCTTCGCCGGGCCGGTCTCGTCGGCGAGGGCGAGGCCCGCCTTTCCCCGGCAGTAATGCCGGGGCCTCATTGAAGCTCGATGGAGATTATCAATCACCACCTTCTCGGCGGCATACTTTCCCCGGCAGTAATGCCGGGGCCTCATTGAAGCGCCGGGCGGGTGCCGATCTGGTTCAGCGATCGGGCGGACTTTCCCCGGCAGTAATGCCGGGGCCTCATTGAAGCCTGACCATCGTCACCATCTTCCTCGCTCTGGTCGCGCGCTTTCCCCGGCAGTAATGCCGGGGCCTCATTGAAGCCCTCGACACGAGCAAGACGGTCTCCAGCGTCATCGCCTTTCCCCGGCAGTAATGCCGGGGCCTCATTGAAGCGAGCGCATCCCCGCATGAAACAGGGAGGAAGCCATGGACTTTCCCCGGCAGTAATGCCGGGGCCTCATTGAAGCTCCGGCGATGGCCTACGTGAAGACGTTTCTTCGCCGGACTTTCCCCGGCAGTAATGCCGGGGCCTCATTGAAGCTGCGCCAGTACGGCGATTGTTATCATGCTGCCTCGCCTTTCCCCGGCAGTAATGCCGGGGCCTCATTGAAGCCGACTGGCAGGGGATGAGCAACAATTTGGGGGTGGCCTCTTTCCCCGGCAGTAATGCCGGGGCCTCATTGAAGCGACGCGGCGCGGATGGCCTGGACGGCCGCCCACAGCCTTTCCCCGGCAGTAATGCCGGGGCCTCA
The DNA here is from genome assembly GCA_015232025.1 of Alphaproteobacteria bacterium. Lineage (GTDB taxonomy): Bacteria > Pseudomonadota > Alphaproteobacteria > Rhodospirillales > Magnetospirillaceae > JADFZP01. Next base: position 1,656 of record JADGAL010000129.1, on the reverse strand, counting down.
TTGAAGCAGTTCGTCCAGATTGGTGGCCTCCACGACGCCCCCAGCTTTTCCCGGCAGTAATGCCGGGGCCTCATTGAAGCTCGCGTTGTTCTGTTTCTTTTGCTTTTTCTTCTTCTGAACTTTCCCCGGCAGTAATGCCGGGGCCTCATTGAAGCGCCAAGCCGCCCATCACCAAGGTGCCGATGGTGCTCGACTTTCCCCGGCAGTAATGCCGGGGCCTCATTGAAGCGCCACGCGCAGACGGCACGGACATAGGTGGCGAGCCGCTTTCCCCGGCAGTAATGCCGGGGCCTCATTGAAGCGCGGCTTTGCGGTAGTCAGTCGGCTGGAAATATTGTCTTTCCCCGGCAGTAATGCCGGGGCCTCATTGAAGCTACAAGGTCTTTTGAGCTGGCGCTTTGCTTTAACCTTTCCCCGGCAGTAATGCCGGGGCCTCATTGAAGCGCCTATTTCCGCGTGCTCCCGGTCAGCTTCGCGGCCTTTCCCCGGCAGTAATGCCGGGGCCTCATTGAAGCCAAATCAGAAACGAGCCCCACGGCTCGAAGGCGGTCAGCGCTTTCCCCGGCAGTAATGCCGGGGCCTCATTGAAGCGGGCTGTGGCAAATGGCGTTCGGCTCCAAGCAGACGCTCTTTCTCCGGCAGTAATGCCGGGGCCTCATTGAAGCCCGTCGTACAGGGTCGTAAGCGGGTCGGCGCCATCCCCTTTCCCCGGCAGTAATGCCGGGGCCTCATTGAAGCTTTGCTGGCTGGGAAATCGAAGACGGGATTACGGTGACGGATTACGGTGACAGTGCACTTATTTAGAAATTACTCGGAATTACGGTGACAGTGCACTAAATTATGGTGCGCGGACATAAGCGCGCTGTCACCGCAATCGGGGGATCTAGAAATAAGTGCACTGTCACCGTAATCCGGGCATCCCACGAGATGGCCGGATCAAGTCCGGGGTTACGGTGACGGGTTACGGTGACACGGGTTACGGTGACAGTGCACCAAATTAGAGTGCGGAGACATAAGCACACTGTCACCGCAATCGGGGGATCTGAAATAAGTGTGAAATGACGACTACTTTCGCAGCAGGAGCTTGGAGACGATAGCTGCGACGTTGTTCTCATATCCTCCGGACGCCATCACTTGCAGATGCTCGCGCAGCCACACGTCATCCCAGAGAATCCAGCCCTGTTCGTCGAACAGCCTCTTTAGCTTGGCTCGGGCGGCGTCGGAATAGATCTTACCCGCCACTAGGCCGAGGGTGATCTTGGGGTCCGACCCGCAGGCGCCGCGTTCGTGGAATTGCCTACTCAGGCGACCGAGCACGACCTTGCGCAACGTGGCGTTGTTGAACAGCTTGAACCGTTCCGTCAGCTTGGCGTCGGCGCCGCCAAAGCCGCTGAACTTGACGCCCTGGGAATCGAGGTAGCTTTTGCACTCGACGACCAGCAGGCTGTTGTCGCCGCCGCGATAGGCCACGATGTCCAGTTCCCAGCGTGGCGACGACGGGCGCCCGATCGCCACCTTCTCCTCCTTGGATTACGGTGACAGTGCACTAAATTATGGTGCGCGGACATAAGCGCGCTGTCACCGCAATCGGGGGATCTAGAAATAAGTGCACTGTCACCGTAATCCGGGCATCCCACGAGATGGCCGGATCAAGTC
>JADGAL010000128.1 GCA_015232025.1 Alphaproteobacteria bacterium | reverse complement strand
AGGACCAGCGCGCCCAACCCGATCACCACGACCAGCGCCAAGGGCCGACGGCGCGACGCGAAGCCCAGCGCCACGGTGACCAGCAAGGCCGCCACGCCGCTCCATGGGGGCGGTTCTATCGCCGATGCGAAATGGAGGCCCACGCCCATGCCGCACAGAACCGGCAGCCACAACGCCCAGCGATCGCGCTCGGCAAGGAACAACGCGGCCAGCCACCTACTCACACCGGGTGAGGAGAACCCCCCCGATTTGGCAATGCCATGCTGCACCCGCGTATCAAATGTGCTAAACACGACTCGCTCGCCGCCCCCGTGAAGACGAGAGGTTACCTCAGCACGCCATGGCAGTCGTCACCCGCTTTGCCCCCTCGCCCACCGGCTTCCTGCATATTGGCGGGGCGCGCACCGCCCTGTTCAACTGGTTGTATGCCCGCCACCATGGCGGACGCTTCCTGTTGCGGATCGAGGACACCGATCGCGCCCGCTCGACCGATGCCGCGGTCGCCGCGATTTTCGAAGGGCTGCGCTGGCTGGGGCTGGACTGGGACGACGAGCCGGTGAGGCAGTTCGCGCGCGCCGCCCGCCATGCCGAGGTGGCGCGCCAGATGGTCGAAGCGGGTCACGCCTATCGCTGCTGGGCCTCGCCCGACGAGTTGACACTGATGCGCGAGGAACAGAAGGCGGCCGGCAAGCCGATGCGCTATGACGGCCGTTGGCGCGACCGCCCCGCCTCCGAGGCGCCGGTCGGAGTCGATCCGGTGGTGCGGCTGAAGGCCCCGTCCAGCGGCGAAACGGTCATCCAGGACCTTGTGCAAGGCGAGGTGCGCGTCGCCAACGAGCAATTGGACGACATGGTGCTGCTGCGGGCCGACGGCACCCCCACTTATATGCTGTCGGTCGTGGTCGACGACCACGACATGGGCATCACCCATGTGATCCGCGGCGACGACCACCTGACCAACGCGTTCCGGCAGAGGCAGATCTACGACGCCATGGGCTGGCGGCCGCCGCTGTTCGGGCACATCCCGCTGATCCACGGGCCGGACGGCGCCAAGCTGTCGAAGCGCCACGGCGCGCTCGGCGCCGAGGCCTATCGCGACATGGGATTCCTGCCCGAGGCGATGCGCAATTACCTGCTGCGCCTGGGCTGGGGTCATGGCGACGACGAGATCATCTCGACCGAGCAGGCGATCGAATGGTTCGACATCGGCGGCGTCGGCCGCTCGCCGGCCCGCTTCGACATGGCCAAGCTGACCAGCCTGAACGGCCACTACCTCCGCTTGGCGGACGACGCCCGGCTGGCCGGGCTGGTGGCGCCGCGCATCGAGGCGATGATTGGCCGCGCGCTGACGCCGGATGACGCGGCGCTGCTGGTGGCGGGCATGGCGGGCCTCAAGGAACGCGCCAAGACTTTGGTGGAACTCGCTGAAAACGCGACGTTCTATGTCCGCCAGCGGCCGTTGCCGTTGGATGAGAAGGCGGCCAAGCTGCTCGACGCCGAGGGGCGTGCCGTGTTGGCGGCGCTGGCCGCGCGTTATCGGGTGATCGACGACTGGAGCCAGGAAACCCTGGAAGAGGTCGCCCGCCAAATGGCCGAGGAGACCGGCGCGAAACTGGGCAAGTTGGCCCAGCCGTTGCGGGCCGCCCTCGCCGGCCAGGCGGTGTCGCCGCCGATTTTTGAGGTGATGCGTGTATTGGGCAAGGCGGAATCGCTGGCCCGCATCGGGGATGTGCTGGGAGAAGACCAACAGGGAAAGGACGCCGTGGACTAACGCGGCGAAACGCAAACCGACAAACAGGGAATCGCGCACCATGACGAACGCACAGAATACTGAGACGCCGGCGGCGCCGCGGGAATCGGTCACCCTGACGGACAACACGTCCGGCAAGGTCTACGAGATGCCGCTTCTGTCGGGCTCGGTCGGCCCCAAGGTCATCGACATTCGCCCGCTTTACGCGCAGACCGGCTTCTTCACCTATGATCCGGGCTTCACGTCGACCGGCAGCTGCGAGTCGAAGATCACCTTCATCGACGGCGACCATGGCGTGCTGCTGCACCGCGGCTACGCCATCGAGGATCTGGCCGAACATGCCGACTTCATGGAGACGGCCTATCTGCTGCTGAAGGGCGAACTGCCCAGCGTCGCCCAGAAGACCAAGTTCGAGAACGACATCACGCGGCACACGATGCTGCACGAGCAGATCAACTACTTCTACCGCGCCTTCCGTCGCGACGCCCACCCGATGGCCGTCATGTGCGGCGTGATGGGCGCGCTGTCGGCCTTCTATCACGACAGCCTGGACATCTCCGACCCGCATCAGCGGATGGTCGCCAGCTACCGGATGATCGCCAAGGTGCCGACCATCGCCGCCTGGGCCTACAAGTATTCGACCGGCCAGCCCTTCATGTATCCGCAGAACAATCTGAACTACGCGGAAAACTTCCTGCACATGATGTTCGCCACGCCGTGCGAGCCCTACAAGGTCAATCCCGTGGTGGCGCGCGCGCTTGACCGCATCTTGATCCTGCACGCCGACCACGAGCAGAACGCGTCCACCTCGACCGTCCGTCTGGCCGGCTCGTCGGGCGCCAACCCCTTCGCCTGCATCGCGGCCGGTATCGCCTCGCTGTGGGGTCCCGCGCATGGCGGCGCCAACGAGGCGGTGCTCAACATGCTGACCGAGATCGGCTCGAAGGACCGCATTCCCGAATTCCTGGCGCGGGCCAAGGACAAGAACGATCCGTTCCGCCTGATGGGCTTCGGCCACCGGGTCTACAAGAACTACGACCCGCGCGCCAAGGTGATGCAGATGACCTGCCACGAGGTCCTGGACGAGTTGGGCCTGCGCGGCGAGCCCTTGCTCGAACTGGCCATGGAACTCGAGCGCATCGCCCTCGAGGACCCCTACTTCGTCGAGAAGAAGCTGTACCCGAACGTCGATTTCTATTCGGGCATCATCTTCCGCGCCATGGGCATCCCGGTTTCGATGTTCACGGTGCTGTTCGCCGTGGCCCGCACGGTCGGCTGGATCGCCCAGTGGAACGAGATGATCGAGGACCCGCATCAGAAGATCGGCCGGCCGCGTCAGCTCTACACCGGCTTCCCGCAGCGCACCTACGTGCCGCTGGACGCGCGTGGCTGAGCATCATCCGATCGACCGCGCGAAGGCGCGTCCGCAGGGGGGCTGGACGCCCTTCCCGCGGGCGCGCCTGACGCCCGCCAACGACAACCGGCCATCGGCCGGATCGTTGCTGCGCCGAGCGGTCGGGGTGGCGGTGCTGATGGCGTTGGGCGTGATGGCTTGGACGATGAAATTCAGTCCGCCTTGAGAACCACCCTGTCCCGCCCGTCCCTCTTGGCCTGGTAAAGCGCCTCGTCGGCGCGGGCCAGGGCGGGTTCGATGCTGGCCTCGCCGGGAAGCCATTGGGCGACGCCCAAGCTGGTGGTGAAGCCGAACGCCCCGGCCCCGGACGGAACACGGATGGCCGCCACCGCGTGGCGGAGCTTTTCGGCCACCTCGACGGCTCCGGCCAGCGGGGTCTCCGGCAGCAGCACCGCGAACTCCTCGCCGCCCAGCCGGCCCAAGGCGTCGCTGGCGCGCAACGTGGCGTGCGCGGCGCCCACGAACAGCCTCAGCGCCTCGTCGCCCACGCCGTGGCCATGGCGGTCGTTGATGAATTTGAAGCAATCGATGTCGGCGGCGACGATGCACATCGGATGACGATGGCGGCGGGCGCGCGACACCTCGGCATCGGCGATCTCGAACAGCGAGCGCCGATTCAGCGCGCCGGTCAGCGGATCGGTGCGGGCCAAGCGGTGCAGTTCGCGCTCGAGCGCCTTGCGCGCGGTGATGTCGCGAATGGTGGCGACCAGCAACGGTTCGCCAGCCGCCGAGAACGACGCGACCGTGACCTCGGCCGGGAAGCGTTCGCCGTCTCCCCGCATCGCCTCGCGTTCGCTGGTGAAGCCCTCGCCGCAATGCCCATCGCTTGGCGCCACGCCATCCGGGATCAGGCGGCGCAGGGCCGCGCCCACCAAACCGGTGGCGGGAATGAGAAACATGCGCTCGGCCGCGGGATTGGCGGCGACCACCCGGCCGTTGTGGTCGATGATCAACAGGGCGTCGCCCATCGCGTCGAGAATGGCCTTCTGGCGCGCCTGGCCGATGCGGATCTCGGACTGCGCTTCCTCAAGTTGCTCGACCATGTCGGCCAGATTGGCGCCTTGCCGTTCCAAGGCGTCGCGCGACATCTCGATCTGGAACATCTTGTCTTGGAGATTGCGCCGGCCCTCCTCCAACTCGCGTTCCTTGGCGACCATCTCGGTGACGTCGGCGACGATGGTCGCCATGCTGCCGGCGCGGGTCCGCCGCTGGCGCAGCAGCAGATGCCGCCCGTCGCGGTAGTCCAGGACCACGGTCGACAGCGGCCGCGCGTGGCGCGCCATGAAATCGGCCATCCACGCCTCGGGGGTTTCCTCGATGTCGAGCGCGCCGCTCTCGGCCAGCGCGACGAACGCCGAGCGGTAGCTTTCCCCGGCTTGCAGCGGCGCCTCCCGGCGCAGCACGTCGCGGGCGAAATCCGGGCTGCCCAGCACGCAGCGCCCGGCTTGGTTCCACAGCGCGAATCCATCGCCCGCGAATTCAAGCCCGTCCTCGAGGGTGCTTCGCGCGCCAACCAATTCGGTGACGTCCAGCCAGACGCACAGGATGCCGCCGGTCGGCAGGCGGCGTTCGCGAATCTCCAGCCAGCTTCCATCGGCCAATTGCTGGCGGTGCGGCGCGCCACACTCCCGATGGCGGCGCAGCCGTTCGGCAAGCCATTCCTCGGGCTCGCGGGCGGCCTTCAGCCCGGCGATCTCGCCGCCTTCGAGGCTCAGGCGCACCAATTCGGAAAAGCTCTTGCCGCCCAGATCGACGCCATCGAACGCGTGATGCAGCGACCGGAAGGCGTCGTTGAACAGCGCGAGGCGATCTTCCGCATCGAACAGCGCCAGCGAAAAATCGCAGGAATTGATCCAGGGCGGGGCCAACCCCCCGTATTGGTGCATCCGATCTCCCGTCCCGCCAGGAAGACGCGCCGCGTCGATTAAACCGGATTCTATCCCAATCTGTTGGTAATGGAACCGCTTTCTCGCTCAGGCGGTCGGCTTGTCGGCCAAACGGCCATCGGCTCCGTAAAGATGCCGGGCGCGGCGCTCGAAGGCGGAAACCATTACGCGCACCGCCTCGTTGAACAACGCGCCGATCAGCTTCTGCAAGATCTTCGAATGGAATTCGAAGTCGACATAGAAGTCGATCATCGTCGCGCCGTCTTCGGTCGGCTCGAAGATCCAATGATTGTTCAGGTATTTGAACGGACCTTCGGAATAGGTGACGTCGATGCGGTCGGGCCGCGACAGCACCACCCGCGAGGTGAACTTCTCGCGGATCATCTTGAAGCCGATCACCAGGTCGGCGAAGATCACGTTTCCTTCGCGCCTTTTGATGCGCGCCGCCACCGCCCAGGGCAGGAACTCGGGGTAGCGCTCGACGTCGGCGACCATCTCGAAAAGCTGCTCGCGGGTGTAGGGCAGCTTGCGTTTTTCGGCGTGGGTTGGCATGCGTCCTATCCCGCCCGCATGCGGTCGCGGGCTTCCTTGAGCAGGTGGAAGTCGCGATCGGCGTGATAAGACGAGCGGGTCAAGGGCGACGCCGAGACCAGCAGGAAGCCTTTGCCCTTGGCCAACGCCCGGTACTCCTCGAACTCGTCGGGGGTGACGAAGCGGTCGACCGGGACATGCTTGGGGGTGGGCTGCAAATACTGGCCGATGGTCAGGAAATCGACGCCGGCCGAGCGCAGATCCTCCATCACCTGCAAGACCTCGCCGCGCTGCTCGCCCAGCCCGACCATGATGCCGGATTTGGTGAACAGGGTGGGTTCCTGACGCTTGACGTCGTCGAGCAGGCGCAGCGAGTTGAAATAGCGCGCGCCGGGCCGAATCGCGGCGTACAGCCTGGGCACCGTTTCGAGATTGTGGTTGTAGACGTCGGGCCGGGCCTTGGCAACCGCCTGGGCGGCGCCCTCCTTGCGCAGGAAATCGGGGGTCAGCACCTCGATGGTGGTGTCGGGCGACAGGGCGCGCACCCGCTCGATCACCCGCACGAACTGCGCGGCGCCGCCATCGTCCAGATCGTCGCGATCGACCGAGGTGACCACCACATGGGCCAGCTTCATCTCGCCGACCGCCATCGCGACATGCTCGGGCTCCAGCGGATCGACGGCGCCGGGCCGGCCGGTCTTGACGTTGCAGAAGGCGCAGGCGCGCGTGCAGGTGTCGCCCAGGATCATCACGGTGGCGTGGCGCTTCGACCAGCACTCGCCGACATTGGGGCAGGCCGCCTCCTCGCAGACGGTGTGGAGGTCCAGGCGGCGCATCAATTGGCGCGTCTCGGCCCACTCGCGCGACGTCGGCGCCTTGACCCGTATCCACGAGGGCTTGCGTAGCGGCTCTTTGGTCTGATCCGGTTCGCTCATCGGGGGTCTACTTTCGGGTGTCCTGACTTCTAGAAATGGACGGCCCTCCCCCAGGCGTCAAGCACGGACTCGTGCATCATCTCGGAAAGCGTCGGATGCGGGAAGATCGTGTGCATCAACTCGGCCTCGGTGGTCTCCAAAGTCTTGGCGATGCCGTAGCCCTGGATCAGTTCGGTGACCTCGGCGCCGATCATGTGGGCGCCCAGCAATTCGCCGGTCTTGGCGTCGAACACCGTCTTGATCATTCCCTCGGTCTCGCCCAAGGCGATCGCCTTGCCATTGCCGACGAAGGGGAAGCGGCCGACGTTCACCTCATGGCCTTTGGCGCGCGCCTTGGCCTCGGTCATGCCGATGCTGGCGATCTGCGGATGGCAGTAGGTGCAGCCGGGGATGCGCGACAGGTCGAGCGGTTGGACATGGTCGAGCCCGGCGATCTTTTCGACGCAGATCACGCCCTCGTGGCTGGCCTTGTGGGCGAGCCAGGGTGGCGCGGTGACGTCGCCGATCGCGTAGACGCCCGGCTCGCCGGTACGCAGGAACGGATCGGTGCGGATGTGGCCCTTCTCGAGGACCACGCCGGTGCCGTCCAGCCCCAGCCCCTCGACATTGGCGGTGATGCCCACCGCGACGATCACCCGGTCGAAGGCGGCGGTGGTGGTCTGGCCATTCGCCTCGATGGTGGCCTGCGCCCGGTCGCCGGCCTTCTCAAGCCGCGACACCTTGCCGCCGGTGATGATCTTCATGCCCTGTTTCTCGAATGATTTCCGGGCGATGGCCGAGATTTCCTCATCCTCGACCGGCAACACGCGGTCGAGCATCTCGACGATCGTCACATCGGCGCCCAAGGCGTTGAAGAAGCTGGCGAATTCGATGCCGATGGCGCCCGAGCCGATGACCAGCAGCGACTTCGGCATGGTGTCGGGCACCAGCGCCTCGCGATAGGTCCAAACCAGCTTGCCGTCGGGTTCCAAGCCCGGCACCAGGCGGGCGCGGGCGCCGGTGGCCAGGATGATGTGGGGCGCGGTCAGGGTGGCGACCGCCTTGCCGTCCTTCTCGACCTCGACCCGGCCCTTGCCGCCCAGGCGGCCCTGGCCGTCGAACACCGTCACCTTGTTCTTCTTGAGCAGATGCTTGACGCCGCCCTGCAACTGCCCGGCGACGCCGCGCGAGCGCTTGACGATGGCGCCCAAGTCGAAGCCGGCCTTTTCGACCGACAGGCCGTAGCTCGCCGCGTGCTTCATGGTGCGCCAGACGTCGGCCGAGCGCAGCAGCGCCTTGGTCGGAATGCAGCCCCAGTTGAGGCAGATGCCGCCCAGATGCTCGCGCTCGACGATGGCGGCGCGCAGGCCCAGTTGGGCGGCGCGAATCGCCGCGACGTAGCCGCCGGGGCCGCCGCCGATGACGATCAGATCGAACGAGCTTTCGGCCATCGCTGAATGCCTCCGTCTAAAGCAGCATGCTCAAGGGGTCCTCGATCAGCCCTTTGAAGGCCGCCAGGAACTGGGCGCCCACCGCCCCGTCGACGACGCGGTGGTCGACCGACAGGGTGCAGGTCATCACGGTGGCGACGGCCAGCGCGCCGGCCTTGACCACCGGGCGTTGCTCGCCCGCGCCGATCGCCAGGATGCAGCCCTGCGGCGGGTTGATGATCGCCTCGAACTGCTTGATCCCGAACATGCCCAGATTCGAGACGGTGAACCCGCCCCCCTGATATTCCTCGGGCTTCAGCTTGCCCTGGCGGGCCTTGTCGACCAGCGCCTTGGCCTCGTTGGAGATCGACGCCAAGCCCTTGCGGTCGGCGCCGCGAACGACCGGGGTGATCAGGCCGTTGGGCGTGGCCACCGCCATCGACACGTCCACCTCGGTGTAGCGGCGGATCGCCGTCTCGGTGAACGAGGCGTTGGCGTCGGGCACCTTGCGCAAGGCCAGCGCCACCGCGCGGATCACGAAGTCGTTGACCGACAGCTTGAACGCCCCGTCGGCGCGGCCGTTCAACTCGCCGCGCACCTCGAGCAGGCGGTCGATCAGGCAGTCGATGGTCAGGTAGAAATGCGGGATGGTCTGGCTGGCCTCGGTGAGCCGCCGGGCGATCACCTTGCGCATGCTGGAAAGCGGGATTTCCTCATAGGCCGGCCCGAATTCGGGAACCGGAGCCGGCGCCTTGGCGGCGGCGGGAGCCGGCTGGGGAGCCGAGGACGGCGGCGCCGCGCGCGCCCGCTCGACATCGGCCTTGACCACCCGGCCATGCGGACCGCTGCCTTGCATGCGGGCGACGTCCAGCCCCGCCT
>JADGAL010000127.1 GCA_015232025.1 Alphaproteobacteria bacterium | reverse complement strand
AGCTCGCCGCCGGCCGCCATCGCCAGCCCGAAATGGCCGTAGAACGCCTTGAGTTCCCCCAGCAGCGGGCCGCGTTTGGACGCCGGCAGATAGTGTCCCTCGTAGGGCGGGCAGGTCTCCTCGAACCGCAGATGGGCCGCCCGCATGTCGGCCAGCGATCCTCCCGGCCGGCTAAGCGCCCGCAGCAGCCAAGGCGAGGGACGGCGCCGCAGTTGGGCCGCCGCCTCGTCCAGCGCGGTGGCGAAAGCGCCGGATCGCGCGGCGGCGAAGGCGGCGGCGTCGGGATGGTGAAACCCGCCGGCCAGAAGGCCATAGACCCGGCTGCGCGCGGCGGCGGCCGACGACGGCCCGCCCCTCACACCATACGCCCCAGCAAGTCCACCGCGCGGTGGGCGATCAGCAGGTCCATCAGGTCGGACGGCCGGCCCTGCTGGCGCGTCGCCATTTCGGCGCGCAGGGTCGCCAGCGCCGGACGGACCGCCGGGCCGAATATCTCGACCAGGTGGGATTCGGGGATTTTCGGGACCGCGCCCTCGCCGCCATCGGCGGTTTCCTCCAGCGGACCGAGGAACGGCGGGATGTAGAACACGTTGGGTACGGTGCCGAAATCGGGCCGCAGCGGCAGGGCCACCCTCCATTCGAAGACCAGCCGGTGGACGGACGCCGCCTTGTCGTCGAGCATCGCCACATGCATGGCGCGGCCGGTGCACGAGGCGACGCAGGCCGGCGCCTGACCCTGTTCCAGCCGCGGGAAGCAGCCCATGCACTTTCCGGCGATCCGCGTCAGCGGATCGAGGAACACCTTGCCATAGGGGCACGCCGCCAAACACGCGCCATCGCCCGAGCAACGGTCGGGGTTCACCACGACCAGCCCGTCCTCCGGCCGCTTGACGATGGCGTCCTTGGGGCAGGCCTCGGCGCAGGCCGGACGCGAACAGTGGTTGCACAGCCGCGGCAGGTAGAAGAAATAGGCGTTTGGATAATCGCCGCGCCCCTGGTCCTCGTCCCAGTTCGCCGACCACGAGCCGGCCGGGGTCGGCCGGACCCGCTGGCGCCGGCCCTCGAACAGCCGCGCCTCGTAGTCAAATCGGAATGGCACGCCGTAATCGGCGGCGGCCGGCGCCCGTCCCTTGGCCAGCCGGCCATCGCGATAGCCGCCGCCACGCTCGGCCCAATTGCGGGGATAGCCGTCGCCGGGCGCGGTCTCGACATTGCACCAGTACATCAGCTCCTGGCCGTTCTCAGACGTCCATAGCCGCTTGCAGGCCACCGTGCAGGCCTGGCAGCCGATGCACTTGTTCAGGTCGATGACGAAGGCGATCTGGCGCGGGTGGGGCATGGCCGTCTCCGTCAGATCGGGATGGGGCCGGTGTACCGGCGCATTTCGACACGGACGTCGCGCTGGTTGCCGCTGGGGCCGTAGTAGTTGGGCCGGAACACCAGATGGCCATAGTCGCCGACAAGCTGGGTCGGGTTGATGCGGATCGGGCATACGCCCTGGGCGCCGCCCTCGATGAGGTCCATGTAAAGCTCCGGCGCATGCGTCATGGTCACTCGGCCGGCCGGCTCGCCGGGGCGCACCTTGATGCGGCAGACGATGCGGCCGTGATCGTTGCGGATTTCCGCCCAATCGTCGTCCGCCAGGCCGCGCCGCTTGGCCTCGGCCGGCGACACCACCGCCACCGGGCCGCCGCGGCCCAGGCGCAGCATCTGCGGATTGTTGCGCCAGGTCGAATGCACGGACAGCCGGCCATGCGGCGTGTTGAAGCGCAAGGGATAGGGATCGGCGTCCAGCGGCGCGCGGTAGACCGGCAGCTCCAGCCCGGCCCGCAGGAATGCCGGGTGGTCCAGGTAGAACTGCTGCCGCCCGGTCAGCGTCGGCCACGGCTTTTTCAGGCCGGCGAAGTACTGGAACGGCACATAGGGCGCATCGTGGCGGGCGGGCGAGGTGAAGGCCGATAGCAGCCGGCGCGGCCGATCAGCCCGCACCCCGGCGAGCCGGACCGGGGGTTCGCCGGGGGCGGGATCGTAGTGGTCGAGCAGGAACTGCGCGGCATCCTCGCCGCTGACCAGGCGACCGCCGTCGGTGTACCGCTCCTCCAAGCTGGAAAGGTCGCGCTCCCAGGCGAATTCGTCATCAACCAGCCGCGGGACGCCGCGCGCCGTGGCGACCTCGGCGACCTTGGCGGAGAGCAGGCGGAAGATTTCCCACTCGTTCTTGGCCTCCCACAGTGGCGCGATGGCCGGCTCGGTGGTGACCAGGAAGCCGTGCTCCTCGGTCATGTTCAGATCGGTCTTCTCGTACCAATGGGCCGCCGGCAGGACCACGTCGGAATACAACGCGGTGGTATCCATGCGGATATTGATGTCCACGATCAGGTCGAACTTCGGCCACAGGGTGCGCAGCACGTGACCCTGTCCCTTCGCCTGATTGAGGAAGTTGCCGCGATAGGCGATGAACACCCGCGGCGCCCGCCCCCCCTTGGGATACAAGGGCATCTGCCCCGTCTCCAGACTGTGCCGCAGCGCCGCGGCGCTTTCCGGCGGGCTGGGCGCCTCGGAGTGGACCTGGGTCCAGATCGTGGTCTGGCAGAACCTCTGGCGGGCGGTGCCCGTGGGGAAGGCGAGCGCCGTCAGGCCGGGCAGCAGCACCGACTTCCATTGACCGGTGTAATGGTTCACGCCGCCGCCGGGAACCCCGACATTGCCGGTGATCGCCGCCAGGAAATGCAGCACCCGCAGCAAAATGTCGCCATGGTACCAATGATTGATGCCCGCGCCGCTCACGATCATCGCCGGCCGCGCGGCGGCGTAGTCGCGGGCCAAGCGGACGATCTCGGCTGGAGAGACGCCGCACAACGGCCCCGCCTTGTCGGGTGAATAGGACTCCAGCAGCTCCGCCTTGTACAGGTCGAACACGGGTCGCACCTCGACCGTCCGGCCGTCGCGCAAGGTGACGTGGAAGCGCCCCTCCAGCGCCGGGTCCAGCGCGCCGAGCGCCAGGGTGCCGTCGGGGAAGCCGCGGGTGTCGCGGCCGAGGAACGGGCTGCCCTCGGCCGGCGGCGCCGCGTCGGCCCACGATCCCTTCATCGCCACCGGCCCTTGGCCGCCCCGGTCCCAGGCGAAGAAGCGCTCGGCCGCTCCACCGTCGACCATGTCGGCCTCGCGCAGGAAGCGGCGGGTGTCGCTCCGCACCAGCAGGGGCATGTCGGTTTGCTCGGCGACCACGGCGGGGTCGTACAGCCCCTCGCGCACGATCACCTCGGCCATCCCCAGGGCAAGGGCCAGATCGGTGCCGGGCTTGGGATGCAACCAGCGGTGCGACTTGGTGGCGGTGTCGTTGTAATCCGGCGAGATGGTGACCAGCCGGGTGCCGTTGAGCGCCGCCTCGACCATGTAATGGGCGTCGGGGATCCGGGTCTCGACCGGGTTGGAGCCCCAGAAGATCAGCAGCCGGGCATTGTACCAGTCGGCCGTCTCGGCGGTATCGCACTGCACCCCCAGCGTCTGCGTCTGGCCCGGCGGGTGGTCGCCATACCAGTCGAAGAAGGTATGGGCGTGGGCGCCGACCAGATGGGCGAAGCGGTGGCCGGCGGCGAAGGCGACGGGCGCCACCGCCGGGCCGGGGCAGAATACGCTGATCGTGTCGGGACCATGCCGCACGGCGGCGGTGACGATCTTTTCGGCGATCAACCGCAGCGCCTCGTCCCAACTGGCGCGCCGCCAGCGGCCCTCGCCGCGCTCGCCGACGCGGACCAGCGGGTACTTCAATCGCTCGGCGCCATACAGGTAGTCGACGCCGCATATCCCCTTGGCGCAGCCGCGCGGGTTGCTGTCGGGCAGGCCGGCGAAGCTGGGCAGGTCGGCCGACTGCTCGGAGCGCACCACCACGCCATCCTTGACATACACGAAGTGCGGGCAGGCGCCGGTGCAGTTGACCAAGTGGGCCCCGCGGGTGCGGCGGTCGAAGCCGGTACGGTCGCGCAGCATCTGCCGCCAGCCCCGGTAGCCGTTCGGGGCTGGCGCATGGGTGGCGGCCAGGGCGCGCAACGACAGGCCGCCAGCGGCGGCCACCATCGCCGCCGCCGCGCCCGCCAACACCCCGCGTCGCGAAATACCCAATCACTTGCCCTTTCGATGCCCGCGATCGAACGTTTCGTTCAATCGTTTCGTCAAATGGAACGTGCCGTTCAATGGACCGACTCGGGCGGCCCCTTGTCTTTCCGCGGTGCCGGCCGTAGCTCGAATTCGCGGATGCGGCGCTCCAGCCGCGGTCGCGAAATCCCCAAGATCTCGCAGGTATGTCCCTTGTGCCAGCCGGTGCTGGCCAGAACCTTTTCGATGTGGTCGCGCTCGAGTTCGCGCAGCGACCGCAACCCTCCATCCGACGCATCTTCCATGCCGCCGCGCGGCGACGGCGCCGTCGGCCGGCACAGTTCGCAGGGCAGCGCCTTGACCGTCAGCACGTCGCCGCGTTCCATCACCACCGCCTTCATCAGGACGTTGTCCAGCTCTCGGACATTGCCGGGCCAGTCATAGGCGGCCAGGCAGTCGATGACGTCGGCCGAGACCCGGCGGATGTTTCGCCGCAGGTCGCGATTGATCTTGCGCAGCAGGTACTCCACGAGCGGCCGCAGGTCGCCCCGCCTGGCCCGCAGTGGCGGTAGGTCGACCGATGCGACGTTCAGACGGTAGTATAAATCCTCGCGGAAGGTTCCCTCAACCACTCGATCACGCAGGTTGACGTTCGTGGCGGCGATGAATCGCGCCTTGCTCTTGCGGGTTTGGGTGCCGCCGACCGGCGTATACTCCCGCTCCTCCAGCACGCGCAGCAGCTTGCCCTGCAGGCAGGGCGACAGCTCGGCGATCTCGTCGAGGAACAGGGTCCCCTCGCCGGCCTGCTCGACCTTGCCGCGGTGGGTGTGGATGGCGCCGGTGAAGGCGCCGCGCTCGTGCCCGAACATTTCGCTTTCCAGCAATGTCTCGACCAGGGCGGCGCAGTTGATCGCGACGAAAGGGTGGCTTCGTTCGGCGCTGGCCTGGTGGATGGCGCGCGCCACCAGTTCCTTGCCCGTCCCCGACTCGCCAAGGACCAGCACGGTGACGCGGCTCTGGGCCACCAGGGCGATGCGTTTGAACACCTCCTTCATCGGAAAGGACAGGCCGATCATCTGCGACCGCTCCGGTTCGGCCGCCCCCAGGACCAAGTCGTCGCTGGACCTCAGCCGGTCGCGCGCCAGCACACGGTCGACCGCCGCGTCCAGCTCGTCCAAGTCGATCGGCTTGGGCACGTAGTCGACGGCCCCACCCTGCATCGCCGCCACGGTGGTATCGAAATCGTGGAAGGCGGTGATCATGATGACCGGCAAGGTCGGCCGCCGCCGCTTGATGTCGCACAGCAGGTTGAGCCCGTCGCGCCCAGGCAGGCGGATATCCAGGATGACCGCGTCGACCTCGGAGGCCACCGCGATCGGCATGCCCTCCTCGGCGGAATGAGCGTAGGATACGGCGAAGCCTTGTCGCTTGAAGTGAAAATCCAGCGTTCGGCAGATCGCTTCGTCGTCGTCGATGATCACAATATGGGCCATGGCTCCCATTCGCCCAAGCAAATCCCGTTGGCGACGATCGATGGAACAAGTCTTGCTCGGGTCAAATATCGAAGTCAAGCACTTGGCCCGGGGGAAGGCGATGCGATTTTGCCACCAAGTGCCGCGCTAGGATATTGTCGGGTCAACGGCGGAAGGGGGCTCCTTTTGGTGAGCATCACCAAGAAGATATTCGCCATAACGTTCTGCGTCGCCAGCCTGGCGGTGGCGGCGATCACGGTTACGACGCTCGCCCTCGGCACCGAGGCGCTGCGCGATCTGGGGCGCCGCCGGCTGGTCGAGGGTGTGGCCCGCGAGGCGGATATCCTGCAAAGCCGCGGCGATGCCCTGCGCGACGACATCACCAGCCTGGCCAAGCAGGATGCGGTGAGGCTGCTGTCCGAGGCCGGCGGCGCGGCGGCGACCGAGGTCACGGCGGAGGCGGCGGTCAGCCAATTGCGGATGATCATGGAGAAACGGCCGGCCTATATCGAACTGGCGGTGGTGCAGGCCGAGCTGCAGCTGCGGGTGCGGCGCGAGGCCGATGGCTTGATGGTCGATGTCCGCCGCGAGCCCCGGCCCACCGGCGGTGAAGAGCCGCTACTGGCCCAGCTTGCCGCCTCGTGGCCGGGCGCCGTCGAGGTGTCGGCGGTCGCCAGGGTGGCCGCCGCGCGTGATCCCTGGGCGCCGGCGATGCAGGTCATCCATGCCGGCACCCGCCTGCCGGGCGGGCGCCAGACATTGATCCTGCTGACGGTCGATCTCGACACTCTGGTCGGCGACATCGGCGGCCGTGGCGATACGGGGCTGTTCGTGGTCGACCGTTCGGGCGACTACCTGACCCGCCAACCGGATGCCAGGCGCAAGGCCCCCAACCTGCTGGACGACTACGGCTTGCGTCCGACGTGGAGCCCCTGGCTGGCGCAGCACGATCCCCGTTACTATGCCGAGGTCTCGGGCGGCGGGCTGGCGCTGGCGCTGAGGCGGGTGGTTCTGGGCGACCCGATGAGCCCCGAGGGCGCCCGCCACCTGGTGGTCGGCGGCATCGCCTCGCTGGCCGACATCGAAAGCGAGGTGAAGGCGTTGCGAACCCAGTTGGCCGCCCTCAGCCTTGGGCTTGGCGGCTTTCTCGCCATCACCCTGGCGCTTGCCACCGCCCACCTGATGCGACCGCTGTCGGCACTCACGCAGGTTGCCGAACGCATCGCGGCGGGCCAGCGCGAGGTTACCTTCCCGGCCTTGCCGGCCGACGAGATCGGACGCTTGGCCGAGGTCATGCAGCGGATGCTGGACGCCCTGCGCCTGGCCGCCAAGACCGAGGAACAGGCGACGCTCGGCCGAATGGCGACGATGATCGCCCACGATGTGCGCAACGCCCTGTCCTCGGTCAAGATGAACCTGCAGATCCTTGCCGAGGACGGCCAGGAAAACTGCGCCATCGCGCTGAAACAGATCACCTATATGGAAAGCCTGCTGGATGACATGCTGGCCTTCGCCCAGCCCGACGATCTGCGGTTGGACTGGATCGACATTGGCGACGCCATCCACACCGCGCTGGTATCCATGCTGCCGGAGATCAACCACAAGGCCATTCAACTGATCAATGGCGACGGGCTGTCGGCGGCCAAGCTGCCCAAGGTGCTGGGCGACCGAACCAAGCTGATCCGCGCCCTGCAGAATGTGGTCGCCAATGCGGTGCAGGCGGTGAGCAACGGCGGCACCTTGACGGTGACGGCCTATCCGGTGCTGTTCGAATCCATGCCGGCAGTCGCGGTGGTGATCGCGGATGATGGCGAAGGCGTTCCCGCGGCCGTGGCCGACCGCGTGTTCGAGCCGTTCTTCACCACCCGCGCCAAGGGCACCGGCCTGGGCCTGGCCATCGTCCAACGCATCCTGCGCGCCCACGGCGGCACCGTCGAACTGATGCCCCGGCAAGGCGGCGGCACCGACGCCCGGCTGGTGCTGCCGGTGACGCCGCCCGAGTCATGCGACATGGAGCCGCGAGGTTCCTGGCGAAGCGTTGACAGGGGTACGCGTAGGCTGGGCTATTGAGCCGCGAAATGTGTTCATCCGGGGTGCCGACGCCGTTGTCCTGTGCGGAAGGCCACACGGCCGGAGGCGAGATCGCCGACCAGCGCGGCGAGGATGCGGTTGCCGGCGCGGTCGTCGCTGACCAGCGGCGTGAGCTGGTACTTCGCGCGCATCGTCTCGCCGACGTGTTTGATGCGCGCGACCGTGTTCAAGGATGACATCACGGGTTCTCCGTCATTGTCCGGCGAGCCGATCCGGCGCCCCATCGAAGATCGAGGGGTTGAGAAAGACGCGGCGGCGGAACAGGTTGCGGTCCACCTCGCCGAGTCCCGCCTCGGCGACGACCGCGTCCCATCCGTCGCGAATGGTCGTGATCTGGTGCGCGGCGATGCCGATCGCCGCGTCGGGGTCGAGCAGGAAGTGGGGCGCCGCCTCGAGGCAGACCGCCAGGTTGCTCATGCGCTTGTCGTCCACGATCAGCATCGCCTGGCTGGCCTGGTTGCCGGCGCGGCTTTGCGGGCAGATGTCGTAGGCCGGCGTCAGGGTCAGCGTCCGTCCGTCCCAGAAGGCGGCGTGATTGCGCGCGTGGTCGTCGGTGTTGCCGCACAGGACGTTGAAGACCAACCGGCCGAACAGCTCGCGCAGCGTCTCCTTGGGCGAGGCGAAGCGGTGGCGGACGATCTCGGCCAAATCCTGGTAGCTGGCGTAGCGCGCCATCATCTCGTCGAGACCGAGCAGGGTGAGCGCCGAGACCATCGCCCGGCGCCGCCATCCGTCGTCGCCCATCTTGCGCCGGTCGAACCGCTCGACCAGCAGCACGTCCCGGCCGGCCGCCCGTTCCAGCCGCACCGGCGCCACGTCGAGGCCGGCCAGCGCCGCGAGACGCATGGCGACGAACTCGCCCTTGACCACGTCGTGGGTGTCGCCGGTCGACGAGAACTTGGCGATCAGCTTGCGGTCGGCCGCCTCGATCATCGCCTTGGGGCGCGCGCCGCCCAGCGAGCTGCCGTGGAACAGCGCCTGATCGAGATCCGGGGCGAGCGGGATGCCGGCCTCGACCCTGGCGGCGGCGCCCTGCAATTCGTCCAATGTCGCGGCCGGCGCGGTACGCGGCGCGTAGACGGTGGGCGAGCGCTGGAAATCGAGCGCGCCGACGCGGTCAGAGCCGGATTCGAGCAGATAGGTCAATTCGTCCAGGGCGCCGACATCCATATCGGCCCCCTTGGTCCCGAAGGCGCGGTTCAGGATGACCCGCCGGCCCCAGGCGTCGGGCGCCGCGTCCCGCAGGCA
>JADGAL010000126.1 GCA_015232025.1 Alphaproteobacteria bacterium | reverse complement strand
TTCTCGCCGCAATCCGATCTGGCGATCGTCAACTTCATCGCGAATTACATCATCCAGAACAACGCGGTGAACCAGGAGTTCGTCGCCAAGCATGTCGGCTTCAAGAAGGCGATCACCGACATCGGCTATGGCCTGCGCCCCGACCATCCGACCCAGAAGGCCGCCAAGAACCCCGACAGCGGCGAGTTCGAGCCGCTCGACTTCGAGGGCTTCAAGGCGTGGGTGTCGGAATACACCGTCGAGAAGGCCTCGCAGATTTCGGGCGTGCCGGCCGACAAGCTGATCGCTTTGGCCAAGATCTACGCCGACCCGAAGAAGAAGGTGATGTCCCTGTGGACCATGGGTGTCAACCAGCACACCCGTGGTTCGTGGATGAACTCGAACATCTACAACATCCACCTGCTGACCGGCAAAATCTCCGAGCCGGGCAACAGCCCGTTCTCGCTGACCGGCCAGCCCTCGGCCTGCGGCACGGCGCGCGAGGTCGGCACCTTCGCCCACCGCCTGCCCTCGGACATGGTGGTGACCAATCCCAAGCATCGCGAAATCTCGGAGAAGATCTGGCAGTTGCCCGAGGGGACCATCCCCGACAAGCCCGGCTTCCACGCCGTGTTGCAGCACCGCATGTTGAAGGACGGCAAGCTGAACGCCTATTGGGTGCAGTGCACCAACAATATGCAGGCGGCGCCCAACATGAACGAGGAAGGCTATCCGGGTTACCGCAACCCCGAGAACTTCATCGTGGTGTCCGATCCCTATCCGACCATCACCGCGCTGGCCGCCGACCTGATCCTGCCCACCGCCATGTGGATGGAGAAGGAGGGCGCCTATGGCAACGCCGAGCGGCGCACCCAGTTCTGGCGCCAGCAGGTCAAGGCGCCGGGCGAGGCGCGCTCGGATCTGTGGCAGGTGATGGAGTTCTCGAAGCGCTTCAAGGTCGAAGAGGTGTGGCCCGAGGAGCTGATCGCCAAGAAGCCGGAACTCAAGGGCAAGACGCTGTTCGACGTTCTTTACGCCAACGGCCAGGTCAACAAGTTCCCGACGACCGAGACGCAGAAGGGCTTCGAGAACGACGAGTCCACCGCATTCGGCTTCTATGTGCAGAAGGGCCTGTTCGAGGAATATGGCCAGTTCAATCGCGGCCACGCCCATGATCTGGCCTCGTTCGACACCTACCATCAGGCGCGTGGCCTGCGCTGGCCGGTGATCGACGGCAAGGAGACGCTGTGGCGCTTCCGCGAGGGCTACGACCCCTATGTCAAGCAGGGCGAGGGCGTGAAGTTCTACGGCAAGCCCGACGGCAAGGCGCTGATCATCGCCGCGCCCTACGAGCCGCCGGCCGAAAGCCCGGACAAGGAATACGACATGTGGCTGGTCACCGGCCGCGTGCTCGAACATTGGCATTCGGGCTCGATGACGCGGCGCGTGCCCGAACTGCACAAGGCCTATCCCTCGGCGCAGGTCTTCATGCATCCCGAGGACGCCAAGGCGCGCGGCCTGCGTCGGGGCCAGGAGGTCAAGTTGCAGACCCGTCGCGGCGAGGTCGTCACCCGCGTCGAGACCTCGGGCCGCAACAAGCCGCCGCAGGGCGTGGTCTATATGCCCTGGTTCGACGAAGGCCAGCTCACCAACAAGCTGACCCTCGACGCCACCTGCCCGCTGTCCAAGGAGACGGACTTCAAGAAGTGCGCGGTGCGCGTGGTGAAGGCCTGACGCCATGACCGGGCCGGGCGAAAAGAAGACCGTCGACCGCCGCGAGTTGCTCGCGGGGGGAGTGCGCGCCGTCTGCGGCGCCGGCTTCTTCGCGCTCGGCCTGGGCATGCTGGGCCGCCAGGCCGAGACACGGGCGGCGCAAAGCCTGCGCCCGCCCGGCGCCTTGGCCGAGGCGGATTTTCTGGCGGCCTGCTCGCGCTGCGGTTTGTGCGTGCGGGACTGCCCGTGGGACACCTTGCGCCTGGCCGGGATCGGCGACGGCGCGGCGTTGGGCACGCCATTTTTCGACGCCCGCGCGGTGCCTTGCGAGATGTGCCAAGACATTCCCTGCGTGGTGGCCTGCCCGACCGGCGCGCTGGATCATCGCCTGACCGACATCAAGCAGGCCAAGATGGGCGTGGCCGTCCTGGTCGGGCAGGAGACCTGCCTGAACTTCCTCGGCCTGCGTTGCGACGTCTGCTACCGCGTCTGCCCGCTGATCGACGAGGCGATCACGCTCGAGCGCTCGCACAACGAGCGCACCGGCAAGCACGCCCGCTTCATCCCCACCGTGCATTCCGACAAATGCACCGGCTGCGGCAAATGCGAAAAGGCCTGCGTGCTGGAGGAGGCGGCGATCAAGGTTCTGCCGGCCGAATTGGCGCTGGGCCGCCTGGGCGGCCATTACCGCCTGGGCTGGGAAGAGAAGCGCAAGCACGGCGAGTCCTTGCTGAAGGACATCATCGACCTGCCCGACCGCGGCTATGGCGACGGCACCGCCACTCCTTACGGCGGGGCCGAGCGCGGCGCCAACGGCGCCTTCAAGGAATTCAAGCCATGAGGGCGGCGGGCTGGAAATGGCTGATCGCCCGGCGGCTGTCGCAGGCCTTGTTCGTGGCGCTGTTCCTGGCCGGGCCGCTGGCCGGGCTGTGGGTGGTCGAGGGCACGCTGGCCTCCAGCCTGACGCTGGGCGTGCTGCCGCTGACCGATCCGCTGATCCTGCTACAATCGCTGCTCGCCCGCCATTGGCCCGAGGCGACGGCGCTGCTGGGCGCCGCGATCGTGGTGGCGGGATATCTGCTGGTCGGCGGGCGGGCTTATTGCTCGTGGGTCTGCCCGCTCAACCCGGTGACCGACGCGGCCCATTGGCTGCGGGTCAAGCTGGGCCTGCGCGAGGGGGTGACCATCTCGCCGCGGCTGCGGCTGTGGGTTCTGGCCGGCGCCCTGGCCGCCTCGGCGCTGTTCGGCACGCTTGCCTGGGAACTGGTCAACCCGGTGACCATCACCCATCGCGCCCTGGTGTTCGGCGGCGGGGTGATGTGGTTGGTGGCGGTCGGCGTCTTCGTGTTCGATCTGGCGATCGCGCGGCGCGGCTGGTGCGGGCATCTGTGCCCGGTGGGCGCCGCCTACGGGCTGATCGGCAAGGGATCGCTGCTGCGGGTCAGCGCGGTGCGCCGCGAGGCCTGCGACGACTGCATGGATTGTTACGCCGTTTGCCCCGAGCCGCGCGTGTTGACGCCGGCTTTGCGCGGCAAGGCCAAGGGCTTCGGGCCGGTCATCCTGTCCGGCGACTGCACCAATTGCGGCCGCTGCATCGATGTCTGCCCACAGGATGTTTTCGGCTTCGCGTCGCGCTTCGACAAGCGCGAGCAAACCATCGGACCGCAACAGGGGGAGTACGTGCCGTGAGAACTCTGACGAAACTGATGATGGCGATCGTGCTGGCCACCGGCCTCGCCGCGGCCGCCAACGCCGCCGACGTCAAGGGCCTGTCCGGATCGGCGCCCACCGAGTTGAACGCCGCGCCGCCGGTCAGCACCTTGGTCGAGACCAAGAAATGGGAGCGCACCTTCCGCCAGCAGCCGCCCATGGTGCCGCACCAGGTCGACAAATATCAGATCGACATCCGCGCCAACGAATGCCTGAAGTGCCACGACTGGCAGAACGCCGCCAAGGAAAAGGCGCCCGAGCTGTCCGAGTCGCACTACAAGGATCGTGACGGCAAGCAATTCGAGACGGTCTATGGCGGGCGCTGGTTCTGCACCAACTGCCACGCCGGCCAGACCGACGCCAAGCTGCTGATCGAAAACACCTTCCAGCCGGGGGCGGGTCGCTGATGTCGCACGAAACCAAGCCATCCGAGGCCGGTGGTTTCTGGCGGTCGCTGTGGCGCCCGTCCAAGACGCACGCCCTCGGCCTGCTGCTGACCATCGGCATCGCGCTGGGCGTGGTCGGCTGGGGTGGCTTCAACTGGGCCATGGAGCTGACCAACACCGAGGCGTTCTGCCTGTCCTGTCACGAGATGAAGGACAACGTCTACGCCGAGTTTCGTGGCACGATCCACGACACCAACGCCTCGGGCGTCCGCGCCACCTGTCCCGACTGCCACGTTCCCAAGGCCTGGACCTACAAGATCGTCCGCAAGATCCAGGCCAGCAACGAGTTGTGGCACCACTTCCTGGGCACCATCGACACGCCCGAGAAGTTCGAGCAAAAACGCCTGCATCTGGCCCGCAACGTGTGGACCGCGATGGCCAGCACGAACTCCCGCGAGTGCCGCAACTGCCACGACTTCACCTCGATGGACGTGACGGCGCAACGCAACCGCGCCCGCGAACGCCACCTCGAAGCGGACAAATCGGGCGCCACCTGCATCGACTGCCACAAGGGCATCGCCCACGACCTCCCGGCCGGGATCAAGGAGGAGGAACTCCACCCCAAGGGCGGGAAGTAAGCAGGAAAAAAGGTTAACCACCAAGGCGCCAAGGCCACCAAGAGTCACCAAGGGACCGGAGATGTACGGGCAATTCGCCGCCCGCTTCGTGTCCTTGGTGTCCTTGGTGTTTTCAAGAAAATGGCTCGCCGGTATTAGCGCATCCTCTCCACTCGTCATGGCCGGACTTGATCCGGCCATCCGTGCGGCTCCGCGGGAACAACCTTGGAAACAATGGCATGGGCGGTGACACGTGGATGCCCGTGTCAAGCATGTCAAGCACGGGCATGACGGCGAAGGGTCGGTGCCGGGCGACCGGCGCCCTTTTCACATGGCGACGTTGACGCGCCCGGCCGCCCGCCGCATCTTGTCGGGACGACCGAGCGAGGACCGTCGCGTGACCAAGATCGAAAGGGGCCTTCTGGGGGACTTGCTCGCCGATATCGGCGGCCGGCTTTCCGCCCCGACGACCATCTGCGTGGTCGGCAGCACGGCTTCGATCCTGCTTGGACAGCCCGAGCGCCAGACGCCGGACATTGATATCTGGGGGCCGGAATCCGATTTCGACACCATCGCGCTCAAGAGGGCCTGCGAGCAGGCCGGCCTGCTCTTCGACCCGCGTGGTGAACTCGACCCCGACGCCATCTATCTGCAAATCCTGCGGCCGGGCATCACGATGTTTCCCGAGCGGTTCGCCGTCGAGAAATTGGGCCGGTTCGGCAACCTCACCCTGGTCATGCCGCCACCCGGCCTGATCGTCGCGACCAAGCTGGCGCGCGGCTGGGAAAGCGATCTCGAGGATGCGGCTTGGTGGATTCGTGAGCGGCGCCTCTCGGACGCCGACATCGAGAGCGGCATCGCGGCGATTCCGCAGCCCGAAAACCAGGACGCCGCCCGCGAAAACCTGTTTCTCGTCCAACTCATCGCGGGGAAGCGCAAGCCATGAGCCGCGGCAAGCGAACCCTGCGCGTCGAGGCCCAGGACGCGCTACTCCGCGGCAAGATGGCGGCGGTGGCGAAGGCGCGCGACTGGGAACTGCTCGAAGAAATGGCCCGCCTCGCCGAGGCCGACGCGCCCATCGAAATGGCCGCGACCGATCCCGCCATGTACGAGACCCTGCGCGCCGCGATCACCAAGTTCCACCTGAAGGGCTGGTCCAACATGACCGCCGAGCGGGTGCGCGAGGTCGCCGCGAAAGAGATCGCGCGCAAGCGGGTTTGACCGTCAGGCCGCCGGCTGGACCTCATTGACGATCCGCTCGCCCATCTCGTTTTCGACGGTGGCGAGGTCGTAGGCGGTCTGCAAATTCAGCCAAAGCTCGGGGCCGGTGCCGAAATAGCGTCCAAGCCGCAACGCCGTCTCGGGTGTGATGGCGCGCTTGCCGCCGAGAATCTCGGTGATCCGCCCCGACGGCACCCGCAAGGCCAAAGCCAGGGCATTCGCCGACAGTCCGCGCGCGTCCAACTCCAGGCGCAAGGCTTGTCCAGGGTGAACGGCCAACATGACCAGACTCCTTTCAGTGGTAGTCGACGATTTCAACGTCGTGCGCGCTGCCGTTCTCGAAACGGAAGCAGATGCGCCACGGTCCATTGATGGTGATCGCCCATTGACCCTGTCGATCGCCCTTCAACGGATGCAGCCCCATGCTCCGCAACGGGCTGATCGCTTGCAGCGATATGGCGGCATCAAGCATCCGGAGCAACAGCAACGCGCGCCCCGCATAGCGTACTATGCGTGGCGTAGTACGCAAAGAGAAAATTCATCAACTCCCCCTCCGCGCCAACCAGATGCCGGCCAGGATGACCATTCCTCCCGCCGCCTGCCACAGGCTCAAGGGTTCGGCGAGCAGCGCCCAGGCCAGGACGGCGGCGACGGCGGGTTGCAGCAGCAGGGCCACCGAGCCGAAGCCGGCCGGCAGGTGGGCGAGGGCGTGGGCGATCAGGCTTTGGCCGGCGACCTGGCTGATCACCGCGAGGCCGAACAGCACCGCCCAGGCGCGCGGGGTTGGCGGGATCAGGCTTTCGCCGGACAGCAGGGCGACCGGCAGCAGGGCCAGGGTGGTGACCAGTCCGCTCCAGGCCATGATGGTGACGGTGGGCAGGCGCGCCCGCAGGCGGCTGACCGACAGGATGTAGCCGGCATAGAAGGCGGCGGTGGTCATGCCCAGGGCGTCGCCCTTCAGATGCTCGGGGTCGAGCGCCATGCTTTCGCCCATCAGGGTGATCGCCCCGAACAGCGCCAGCGCCATGCCGGCCACGAAGACGCGGGTCGGGCGGTGGCCGAACAGCGCCCACGCGGCGAAGGTCACGAACACCGGCGCGAAATTGGCGAGCAGGGTCGAATTGGCCACCGAGGTGAATTTGATCGACCAATGCCACACCGCCAGATCGGCGGCGAAGAATAGACCCGCCGCGCTCAGCGCCAGATAATCGCGCCGCCCGGCGGGTCGCGCCGAGCGGGGTTGGCGCGCCATCCAGATCCACAGGAAGGGCAGCGCCAGGAACAGCCGGTGAAAGGCGGTGGCGCTGGGGCCAAGCTCGCTCAGCCGCACGAAGATGGGGGCGAAGGCGATGGCCACCGCCCCGCCCAGCAGGGAAAGCAACGCGAGACGATCCACGGTCGAGGATTGCGCGGTCAAGCTGGCTCGATGGAGTGTGGGTGCGGGTCTTGGTTTTGCGCTATGATGACGGGCATGTCAAACGCTGGCCCGCTGATCGGCGAGGGCGATCCGCCCCCCTTCGAGATGGTCGACGCCGAGGGCGAGGCGCCGGTCTTGCTGCTGTGCGATCACGCCGGCCAAGCGGTGCCCCGCGCGCTGGGCGGGCTGGGGCTGCCGCCCGAGGTGTTTCAGCGCCATGTCGCCTGGGACATCGGCGCCGCCCTGGTGACCCGCGGGCTGGCGCGCCGCCTGGGCGGGCCGGCGGTGCTGGGCTGCTACTCGCGGCTGGTGATCGATCTCAATCGCCAGCCCGGCGATCCCACCTCGATTCCCTGCTGCTCGGACGGCGTCGAAATCCCCGGCAACCAAAATCTCGGCGATTCCGAGGCCGAGCGACGCATCGCCGATTTCTTCTGGCCCTACCACCATACGGTGACCGGCGCGATCGCCCGGCTATGGCGCCACGGCGCGGTGCCGCCGGCCCTGATCGCCGTCCACAGCTTCACCCCGGTGATGAACGGTTTCAAACGGCCCTGGCATGTCGGGGTGCTGTGGAACCGCGACCCCCGCATGGCCGTTCCCGTCATCGAGGGACTGAACCGCCTTGGCGACTGGGTGGTGGGCGACAACGAGCCCTATTCGGGCCGCGACATCGCCTTTTCGATCGATCGCCATGCCGGGGCCGCCGGCCTGCCGCACGTCGCCTTCGAGATCCGCCAGGACCTCATCGCCGATCCGGCCGGGGCGGAACGCTGGGCGGACATCCTGGCTGGGGTGCTGGCTCCGATCCTGGCGCGGCCCGGCCTGCATACGGTGGTGCAGTACTGATGTTCACGGTCGGCATCGAAGAGGAATATCTGCTGGTCGACCGGGCGACCCGCGACCTCGCCCGCGACCCGCCGCGCGAATTGTTCGAGCGGTGCCAGCGGCGGCTCGGCGTGCGCGTCCACCCGGAATTCCTGCGCGCCCAGATCGAGGTCTCGACCGGCGTGTGCGCCGACATGGCCGAGGCGCGCCACCAACTGGCCGAGCTTCGCCGCGCGGTGGCCGAGGTGGCCGGCGAGTGGAACCTGGCGCCGATCGCCGCCTCGACCCATCCGTTCGGCTCGTGGGACGCCCAGGTCCATACCGACCGCGCCCGCTACATCGCGCTGGCCAAGGACCTGCAAGGCGTGGCGCGGCGGCTGGTGATCTGCGGGATGCATGTCCATGTCGGGCTCGACGACGACGAGCTGCGCATCGACCTGATGAATCAGGCGGCCTATTTCCTGCCGCATCTGCTGGCCCTGTCGACCTCGTCGCCGTTCTGGCGCGGCCAGGACACCGGACTGAAATCCTACCGGGTGGCGGTGTTCGACGAGTTGCCGCGCACCGGGCTGCCCGAGTATTTCGACTCCTACGGCGAATATCTGCGCCATGTCGGCATGCTGGTGCGGGCCGGGCTGATCGAGGACGGCACCAAGCTGTGGTGGGACGTGCGGCCGTCCTGGCGCTTCCCCACCCTGGAGATGCGCATCACCGACATTTGCCCGCGGCTGTCGGACGCCATCGCCATCGCGGCGCTGTGGCGCTGCCTGCTGCGCATGCTGTGGCGGCTGCGGCGCGCCAATCAGCGCTGGCGCATCTACGCCCGCATGCTGGTCAACGAGAACCGCTGGCGCGCCCAGCGCTACGGCTTGGACGAGGGCTTGGTCGATTTCGGGCGTGGCGCCATCGTCGCCTATCCGCAATTGCTGGACGAGCTGATCGCCCTGGTCCACGAGGACGCCCGCGCCCTGGGCTGCCTGGCCGAGGTGGAATCGGCGCGCGACATCCTGGCGCGCGGCACCGGCGCCGACGCCCAACGCGCCACCCACGCCGCCGCGCTGG
>JADGAL010000125.1 GCA_015232025.1 Alphaproteobacteria bacterium | reverse complement strand
GCCGCCGAGGAAACCCCCTACGACACCGACGAGCCGGCCGAGCCGCTGTTGCCGGTGGGGGAGTGATTGACAACGTTGGAAAGTAGATGGGGAAACACCAAGGACACCAAGGGGGGTGATTCGCCCGTCAGCGTCGGTCCCTTGGTGACTCTTGGTGTCCTTGGTGCCTTGGTGGTGAACCTTTTTTTCCGCTCAATGGCGGCTTTACCGCCGATGGGTCGGTTCATTGGCTCGCCGGTATCATACCAACCCCGCCAGAGGTTCGTATGAGCACCGAAGTCCATCGCGTTCGCATGATGATGGAGTTGCGCCGCCAGGGGGTCTCGGACGACCGCGTGCTGGGGGCGATCGAGCGCATTCCGCGCGAGTTGTTCGTGGCCCGCCATTTCCTCGATCAGGCCTACGAGGCGAACGCCCTGCCGATCGCCTGCGGCCAGACCGTCTCGAACCCGGTGGTGGTCGGGCTGATGACCCAGGCGCTGGAGGTCGGCGACCGCATGAAGGTGCTGGAGATCGGCACCGGGTCAGGCTATCAGGCGGCGGTGCTGTCGCGGCTGTGCCGCCGGCTTTACACCGTCGAGCGGCATAAATCGCTGCTCAAGGAGGCGGAGGCGCGCTTCCACCGCCTGCGCCTGCACAACATCACCTCGATCGCCGGGGACGGGACGCGCGGCTGGCCCGAGCAGGCGCCGTTCGACCGGATCATGGTCACGGCGGCCGCCTCGGAACTGCCCCAGGCGCTTTACGAGCAACTGGCGATCGGCGGCCTGATGGTGCTGCCCAAGGACAAGGAGGCCGGCAACCAGGTGGTCCTGCTGGTCCGCCGCGTCGCCGAGGGACTCCCTGAGATCGAGGAGTTGTTCCCCACCAAATTCGTCCCCCTGGTCAAGGGGCTGCCGCAGCATTGACGCGGTCGCCCCAGCGTGTATGCTGTCACGCTAATATAGCTTCCAACGAGGGGACGAGGAAATGGGCTACGCCGATCTCGAAAAGACCGCCAACGGCTATCTGGTGGAAACCGGCGACTGGAACGAGGAAGTCGGGAAGGAAATCGCCGCCGCCGAAGGGATCCAGCTCACCCAGAAGCATTGGGACCTGATCAACTACCTCCGCGAAGAGTATTTCGACAACGCCGGCCACCAGCCTAACGAGCGCGCCATGGTCAAGGACATGAGCGAGCGGTGGGGCGAGAAGATCGGCACCAAGGATCTGTACGACCTGTTCCCGATGCAGCCCTCGAAGCAGGCCTGCAAGATCGCCGGCCTGCCCGAGACCAAGCGCAAGGGCGGGTACTGAGGCGCCACAGCCAAGCCATCGGAACTCCTGGTGGCTTGGCGACTGGACGAACGTGCGTCCCGGCGGCCATTGCCATCTCGGCGGCCAGCCCGTAAAGTGCGGGCCGAATCCCCATGTCGAGGGCTGCGATGCGCCTTTCCGTCTATTTCCTGCCGACTCTCAAGGAAACCCCGGCCGAGGCGCAAATCGTCTCGCACCGGTTGATGCTGCGCGCCGGAATGATCCACCAGGAGGCGGCGGGCATCTATTCCTGGCTGCCGCTTGGCCTGCGCGTGCTGCGCAAGGTCGAACGGCTCGTGCGCGAGGAGCAGGACGCCGCCGGCGCCCAGGAACTGTTGATGC
The DNA here is from genome assembly GCA_015232025.1 of Alphaproteobacteria bacterium. Classification (GTDB taxonomy): domain Bacteria; phylum Pseudomonadota; class Alphaproteobacteria; order Rhodospirillales; family Magnetospirillaceae; genus JADFZP01. Next base: position 7,335 of record JADGAL010000125.1, on the reverse strand, counting down.
CGACCATCCAGCCGGCCGAGTTGTGGCGCGAGTCCGGCCGCTACGACGCCTATGGCAAGGAGATGCTGCGCATCCGCGACCGCCACGACCGCGAGATGCTGTTCGGCCCGACCAACGAGGAGATGGTCACCGCCATCTTCCGCTCCTACGTCAAAAGCTATCGCGACCTGCCGCGCAATCTTTACCACATCCAGTGGAAGTTCCGCGACGAGGTGCGCCCGCGTTTCGGCGTGATGCGCGGTCGCGAATTCCTGATGAAGGACGCCTATTCCTTCGACGTCGACCCCGAGGGCGCCCGCCGCTCTTACGAGGCGATGTATCTGGCCTATCTGAAAACCTTTCAGCGCATGGGCCTGACGGCGGTGCCGGTCAAGGCGGAATCGGGCGCCATCGGCGGCGACATGAGCCAGGAATTCCAAATCCTGGCCGAGACCGGCGAAAGCACCGTGTTCTACGACGCCGCCTTCGAGGAGATGACCAAGGACGGCGCCCAGCCCGACGTCGCCGCGCTGCGCAAGCTGTACGCCGCCGCCGAGGAGAAGCACGACCCCGCCAACTGCCCCGTGCCGCCCGACCGGCTGCGCACCGCCAAGGGCATCGAGGTCGGCCACATCTTCTATTTCGGCACCAAATACTCGAAGTCGATGAACCTCGTGGTCACCGGCCCCAAAGGCGAGGAGATCTTCCCCGAGATGGGGTCCTACGGCATCGGCGTGTCGCGTCTGGTCGGCGCGGTGATCGAGGCCAGCCATGACGAAGCGGGCATCATCTGGCCCGAGCCGGTGGCGCCCTTCAAGGTCGGCCTGATCAACCTGAAAAGCGGCGACGCCAAATGCGACGCCGTCTGCGACGACCTTTACGCCCGTCTGTCGGCGGCCAAGGTCGAGGTCTTGTACGACGATCGCGACTTGCGCGCCGGCCCCAAATTCGCCGACATGGACCTGATCGGCCTGCCCTGGCAGGTGATCGCCGGCCCCAAAGGCGTCGCGGCCGGAGTGGTCGAACTGAAGAACCGCCGCACGGGCGAGCGCAGCGAGATGTCGGTCGAGTCCGTGATGGCTCGGCTTGTCGAAGGGAATTAGAAACACCAAGGACACCAAGGACACAAAGGGAGTTCTTGGTGTCCTTTGTGTCCTTTGTGTTTCAATCTCCTTAGGAGTTGCCGGATTTGTTCAACGCCTTCGAACGCTTGGTGGCGCTGCGCTATCTCAGGGCCAGGCGCAGCGAGGGCTTCATTTCGGTGATCGCCTGGTTCTCGCTGATGGGCATCGCGCTCGGCGTGGCGACCCTGATCATCGTGATGGCGGTGATGAACGGCTTCCGCCACGAATTGCTGGGCCGCATCCTGGGGTTGAACGGCCATGTCGGCATCTATGCCGCCGAGGGGCCGCATCTCGAAGGTTTCGACGAGTTGGCCAAGGCGATCCGCGGCATGCCGCATGTGATCCGCGTCTCGCCGACCGTCGAGGGGCAGGTGATGGCCACCCATGACGGCAACGCGGCCGGCGCCGTGGTGCGCGGCGTGCGTCCCGACGACCTGTCGACCCGTCCGATCATCATCAACGGCGTGCGCGAGGGCACGCTGGCCGACTTCAAGGGCGACGACCGCGTGGTGATCGGCGATCGGCTGGCCCGCAAGCTGGGCATCGGGGTGGGCGACACCATCACGCTGCTGTCGCCGCAAACCACCTCGACGGCGTTCGGCCGGGTGCCGCGCATGAAGGGCTACACCGTCGCCGCGACGTTCAACATCGGCATGTACGAATACGATTCCAGCTTCGTGTTCCTGCCGCTCGAGGCGGCGCAGGTCTATTTCCAGGCGCGCGACGCGGTGACCCATATCGAGGTGCTGCTCGACAATCCCGATCTGGTGCCCGAGCTTCGCCAGCAAATCCTCGCCGCCGCCAAGACCGGCGTTCGGCTGTACGATTGGCAACAGGCCAACGCCAGCTTCTTCAACGCCATCCAGGTCGAGCGGAACGTGATGTTCCTGATCCTGACCCTGATCATCCTGGTGGCGGCGTTCAACATCATCTCCAGCCTGATCATGCTGGTGAAGAACAAGGGCCGCGACATCGCCATCCTGCGCACCATGGGCGCGACGCGCGGCATGATCACCCGCATCTTCTTCCTGGCCGGGGCCAGCGTGGGCGTGATCGGCACGATCGCCGGGGTCGGGCTGGGGCTCGTCTTCTCGCTGAACATCGAAAGCATCCGCCAAGTGCTGGAGCGCGCCACCGGCGCCAACCTGTTCGACGCCGAAATCCGCTTCCTGTCGCAACTGCCGGCCCGCGTCGAAACCGACGAGGTGGTCGCGGTGGTGCTGATGGCGCTGTTCCTGTCCTTCGCCGCCACCATCTACCCGGCATGGCGCGCCTCGCGCCTGGACCCGGTCGAGGCGTTGCGCCATGAATGAGGCCCTGGTCCTCGACAAGGTCACCCGCGGCTTCGTCCAAGGCGGCGAGCGGCTGGAGGTTCTGACCGGCGCCTCGCTGACCGTGCGAAGCGGCGAGATCGTCGCCCTGGTCGGCCCCTCGGGGGCGGGCAAATCGACGCTGCTCCACATCGCCGGCCTGCTGGAACGCCCCGACGGCGGCGCCGTCCAAATCGGCGGCGAGGACGCCGGCAATCTCTCGGACGACCACCGCACCCGCCTGCGCCGCGAGCATCTGGGCTTCGTCTACCAGTACCACCACCTGCTGCCGGAATTCTCGGCGCTGGAAAACGTCGCCGTTCCCCAGATGATCGCCGGAGTCCCCCGCGCCAAAGCCAACGAGCGCGCCCTGGACCTCCTGACCCGCTTGGGCCTCGCCCCGCGCGCCACCCACCGCCCGGCGCAACTCTCGGGAGGCGAGCAGCAACGCGTCGCCATCGCCCGCGCCCTGGCCAACCGCCCCCGCCTGCTGCTGGCCGACGAACCCACCGGCAATCTCGACCCGCACACCTCGGAAAAGGTGTTCGACGAACTGCTGCGCCTCGTCCGCGACGAGGGCCTGGCCGCCCTGATCGCCACCCACAACCCCGAACTCGCCCGCCGCATGGACCGCATGGTGACGTTGCGTGACGGGACGCTGGTCGAGGTGGCGGCGATTCGTCAGCCGGGCTGACACCCTGAGGTTGCCATAGGTCGTTGTGGTTGGTACCATCGGCGGATGGAACGTCTTCGCCAATCTTGTCGAAAGTTGTTGGACGAGGCGCCCCGTTGCGGCAACCACGTTGCGGCCGAGCTGCTCGGCGAGATCGTCGGGACGGCCGAAATGCTGGCCGACGCACCGCCCCCGACTCTCGACTCCCTCACCACTTTCCTGCGCGCCCAGGACCTTCTCTACGAAGCCAGCCTTAAGCTGCCGGGTGCTGAAGCCTTCGGTGCCGGGTACGAGGACGAGCCGCCGCATGACTTGGTCGCTCGGGTTGACAGGGTCTTGGCCGTTCTGGGCAACGTACTCGGGCGTTATCCCATGGAGGAGCGCCGCGCCGCGCGCCCGGAGATTGAACTAGCGGTCGAGCATGAAAAGGTGAGCGCATCAGTTGCTGGGCTCGTCGTTCAAGCGGAACGAACCGGAGTCGTCGCCGACGAACTCGGGAAGTCATTGAAGTTCAATTTGTCGCTGATCTCAATTGATTTGTCGGGCATTAAATTAGATCTGACGGCCCTAGTACGGGAATTGGCGCAGAAGGTGATTCAACTCGGTTGGCCAGCCCGTCTGCACAAGTCTTTAGCGAGGGGCGCCGCATGGGTACGCGACTACCTAATGGATTGCGTTGGCGGACTTGGGGGCGGGCTGGGGCGTGTCGCCGAAAGGTTCTTTGAAGAAATTCGCGCTCTTCTCGGAAAACTTAAGACTTGGTTGCGTGGTCAGGGCGTCCCCGAAATGGCCCTCGGCCCGAGCGATCCCATCCCGCCATCCTCACCACCCGCACTGCATCCCGAGATCGTGGCGTTGGAGGAAAAAGTCACCGCCTGCCGCGCCGCCCTGCAAAAGACGGATCGCGCCCGAGATCCTCTCGGTTGGGCGGGGGCGCAGTACAAACTCGGCAACGCTTTGTGTAACCTCAGCGAGCGGGGGGGCGGGACGGCGCGGCTGGAGGAGGCGGTGGCGGCCTATCGGGCGGCGTTGGAGGAACGGACCCGCGACCGGGTGCCGCTCGACTGGGCGATGACCCAGAACAATCTCGGCAACGCGCTGTCGAGCCTCGGCGAGCGGGAGGGCGGGACGGCGCGGCTGGAGGAGGCGGTGGCGGCCTATCGGGCGGCGCTGGAGGAATGGACCCGCGAGCAGGTCCCGCTCGACTGGGCGATGACCCAGAACAATCTCGGCGTCGCGCTTCGGAACCTCGGCGAGCGGGAGGGCGGGACGGCGCGGCTGGAGGAGGCCGTGGCGGCCTATCGGGCGGCGCTGGAGGAGCGGACCCGCGAGCTCGCCTGGGCGATGACCCAGAACAATCTCGGCGAGGCGCTGGTCGGATTGGCCGAGCGTGAGCGTGACATCGCGCTGGCGGAGGAGGCGGTCAAGGCGTTCCGCTCGGCTTTGCGGGAAGCGACTCCCGAACGGCATCAGCGACTGTTCGAGGAAGCCTCGCGCAGTCTCGAACGCGCCCTCGCGCTTCTTGAGCGGCTACGACGTGGTGGGTAGGGTTAGAAGCCCGCCGGTCGTGGGTCTCGCGGGTCTTGACAGGAGTTTCTGCTGTCTATACGTCTCTGTGTAGACGACGAGGGCGAGGTGCGCCGGATTTGGAACGCGGGCAAGGCGGCCGCGAAAAGCGGAAGCACGGCGTGTCCTTGGCGTTCGCCGAACGGGCGCTTGGCGATCCGTTGGCTTTGACAATTCCCGACCGTACCCTGCCGAGGAGCGTTGGCGAACGTTGGGGGCACCCAGTTCCGGGGCTCACGCCGTCCTGTTCGTCATTCACACATGGGGTCGGATCATCAGTGCCCGTGAGGCCACGCCAAGCGAAAGGCGCGCATATGAAGAAAGGTAACCCCACCCCCCTGACTCCGGAGCTTCAGGCCGAACTCGACGCCCTGGCGGCACGTCCGGCCAGTGCGATCGACACCTCGGATATGCCCGAGGTCACGGATTGGAGCGGCGGTGTTCGCGGCGCCTTCTTTCGCCCGATCAAGAAGCCGATCGCCATGCGGCTGGATGCCGACGTGCTGGATTGGTTCAAGCGGGGTGGCGAAGGCTACCAGACCCGCATCAACGCGGCGCTGCGGGAGTTCATGGAGCGCCACCGCGACTGAACACGCGCAGCGAAGACACCGCCACCCCGCCAACCACCAGCGCGCCGCCGGCCAGACTGGCGAGTGTCGGCGTCTCGCCCAGCATCAGGGCGGCGGAACTCATTCCGAACACGGGCACCAGCAGCGAGAAGGGCGCCACCACGGCGGCGGGGTGGCGGCGTAGCAGCCAGCCCCATAGGCCGAAGCCCAGGATGGTGGCGCCGAAGGCGACATAGGCCACGGCGCCCAGGGCGCCCCAGTCCATGCCCGACAGGGCGGAGCCGACGCGGTCGGGGCCTTCCCAGGTCAGCGACAGCAGCAGGAGGGGCAGGGGCGGGACGGCGCTCACCCACACCATCAGGCGCGTCGCGTCGCGGGCGGCGGCGCGTTTCATCAGGACGTTCGAAACGCCCCAGCAGGCGGCGGCCAGGATCACCAGCAGGAACGGCCCCAGCGCGCCGGCTTGGCCGAGATCGTCGCCGATCAGGGCGATTCCGGCGAAGGCCAGACCCATGCCGGCCAAATTGCGCCGGCTCGGCCGCTCGCCCAGGGCCAGCGCGGCGAACAGCACGGTGAAGGCGGCCTGGGTCTGCAACACCAGCGACGACAGCCCGGCCGGCATGCCCAAATCCATGCCGACGAACAGGAAGCTGAATTTGAACAGGCCCAGCGCCGCGCCGATGCCCAGCACCCAGCGCCACCCCACGCCCGGCCCGTCGCGGTAGAACCACAGGAAGGGCAGCGCGGCCAGGGTGAAGCGCAGCGCCGAGAACAGGATCGGCGGAAAGCTGCCCAGCCCCAGCTTGATCACCACGAAATTGAATCCCCACACGGCGGCCACCAGCACGGCCAGGGCGACATGGGCGAGGGGCATCGGGTCAGATGTCGGCCAGCCCGCGCGAGCGGACGCGGGCCTCGACGCCTCGCAGCGTGTTCAGCAACAGGGTCGAGCCGGCATGCGCCTGATTGACGTCATGCGCCCGCCGTTCGCGCGGGATGGAGCGGGCGGTCCAGGCCGCCGCGCCGTCCAGCACGCCCCATCTCTCCATCAGCATCGCGATGTCGCGTTTGGACATGTCGGTCAAGTCCTCGCCCTCCAGCGAGGCGAGCCCGCGAAACAAGCGGTTCTCGATCAAATCGGCGAGCTGGTCCCAGCGCTTCAGGAAGGCGTCGAGCGCATCGTCGGCCGAGTCGTCAAGGGCGTCGAGCGCCGCGTCGGTCAGCGGCAGCATCGGCGCCATGCGCGCCAGCGACTTTTCCAGCCGCGCGGCGAGCCGTCGCGCCTGGGCGAGGTGTTCGGCGAACTGTCTCATACCCCTAGATTAGGGCGCCGCCTCGACGATGTCGACGGAAAGGCGGTCGTGTTCGGCGTCGAGGCGGATCACCTCGCCCGCCTCGATGCGGCGCGGGCGGGGGAAGAAGTGGAGGTAGTGCGTCCAGCCGGAATCCTTTCCGGTCTGGCCGGGGCGGTTCTCGTAGGTGGCTTGGTCGTCGAGGTCCAGGCGTATCCACTGCGCGACGCCCTGGCACAGGCCCGACCGGGTGGCGGTCAGGGTCAAGGCACGGGTGGCGGGCGGGTGCCAGGCGGTGTTTTGGAAGTCGAAGCCGAACATTTCGGCGGGCTCGCTCAACAATTCGGACTCGCCGTAAAGGTCGAGGTTGCCGGTCACCTTGACCATGCGGAAGCGCTCGAAGGGCGACAGGTCGAAGCCCATCACCCGGCCGACCGCGAATTGGCGGGCCAGCGAGTCGCCTCCCACCAGCGCGGCCATGATCGAGCCGGCGCGCGGCACGATCAGCGCGTCGGGGGCGAGCAGGACGCGGCGCGCATGGTCCAGGCTGGGCAGCACGCCCTCGCTCAGCAGCGCCGAGCCGAAGGTCTCGGTGACCAGCGCGTCGGCCGGGCCGGGCAGATCGACGCCGACTTGCAGTTCGGTCGAGCGCTTGGCGATCACCGTGATGCGGTCGGACAGGCCGTTGGCGGCGACCACCTCGCGCGCCGCCGCCGCGATCAGCGGGTCGGCCTCGCAGGTGATCACTTCGGCGAAGCCCGCCTCGGCGCCCAGCAGGGCGAGCAGGCCGGCCCCGGTGCCGATCTCCAGCAGGCGGCCGCC